>JBBRHB010000142.1:0-9874 GCA_038223355.1 Chloroflexales bacterium | reverse complement strand
GAGCTTATCATGAAACTCGAAACACTGCGGGATCTTTACGTTGAGCAGCTACAGGATCTGTATAGTGCCGAGAACCAGCTGGTTAAGGCACTCCCGAAAATGGTCAAGGCCGCGTCCCACGCTCAACTCCAGAGCGCCTTTAAGGACCATCTGACTCAGACAGAAGGACATGTTCAGCGCCTTGAGCAGATCTTTCAACAACTTGGCACGAAGGCCGGCGGCCAAACCTGCCATGGTATGGAAGGGCTGATCACCGAAGGCGACGAGATGATCAAGACGAAGGGTGAGCCAGCGGCTATCGACGCGGGCCTGATTGCGGCTGCCCAGCGTGTGGAGCATTACGAGATGGCAGGGTATGGTTGCGTGCGTACCTATGCAGAACTACTCGGTGACAAAAAAGCGCAGTCGCTTCTTCAGCAGACGCTCGATGAGGAGGGGCAGGCGGACAAGAAGCTGACCCAACTTGCTGAGCGCGTAATCAATATCGAAGCTGAGCGCTAAACTTTGTTTCAGCGGAGTTAGGTCTAGGTCAATTGTTTCTACAAAGAAGGCCGGCATTATGCCGGCCTTCTGCATGTGCACGTTGCTCGTACGTGAGGCGATCATTCGGGCGAGGGCAAGTTCATTATTGCTGTGACAAGCGCTACAACTTTGTGGCTCTATGCCACTCTCGATGATCGGATGCGCTCCCCTCTGCCGCGCCATGCGTACTCCGTGCGTTTCTAGATTGTATTGTGTCATCCGACCGACGCGCTCCGACCATGTCCACATTTCCTCCAAGCTTCACGCGCGCTGAGCGCCGCTGTTGGTCAACGCGCGGAAGCACTCTGCTTTACTGACTCATCCCTATCACTGACACGGTGCTGGCGTCAAAGTTCGCGGTATATTCATCATTGGTGCGCAGGTTCACCGCAATGCCATGAGGCCCACTGCCCACCGGAACGGCGGCGAGGATGGTATTGTGGCGCGTGTCGATCACCGACACCGTCTTATCGTAGATATTCGTGATATAGGCACGATGCCGGACTGGGTTCACTGCTATGCCATACGGTCCTGAGCCCACCGGAATGGTCGCAACCACTGTGTCGGCGTCGGCGGTCGTATCGATCACTGAGACCATTCTAATGGTGGAATCCGTGACATATACCTGCCGCGTCACTGGGTCCACGGCGACGCCGTAGGGATTCGCACCCACCGTGACGTGTTTCATGACGGTGATGGTATCGGTATCGATCACGCTTACGCTATCGCCATTTTGGTTCACGACATAGGCGCGCGGCCTACTGGGGTCCACGGCCACGCCATAGGGGTCAAGGAAGCTCGGGTCGCTGATGGTGGTAAGAACCCTGCCCCTGGCTAAGTCGAGCACTATGACCGAATTGGCGCTCGTCGTGACATACGCGCGATTGGATCTGGACTGGACGGCGATCTCCCTTGGAGATGCGGAGCCGAGGTTAATCGGCGCGAGGAGCGTGTTGGTTGCCAGGTCGATGACCGCGACAGCATTACCGACGGCGACATACGCGCGACCAGTGTGCGCGTTGACTGCTATGCCGGTGGGACCAGTCCCGACGTTGGGAATCGTGGTAACCAGCTGATTGGTACTCGTGTCGAGCACCGACACGCTGTTGCCAGAAGAATTGGCAACATAGGCGCGATTATGGCCGGCATCCATTGCGATGTCGAACGGCGCCGTTCCTGGCGGCAGTGGAATGGTAGCCAGGACGATCGGCCGCGGGAAACTGGGAACAGATGGCGTTGAACGTGAGGCGGCGTAGAGCCGCTGACTGGGGATGAACACAGTGACGAGCAGGGCGAGCAGCGGTAGCAATCGACGGGTGAGCGTACGCATGGGGAATCACTCCTTTGCGAGATGAATGACGGGGCTACTACTTCATGGTCCCAATCACCGACACGGTGCTGGTCTCAAAGTTCGCGGTATATTCATCATTGGTGCGCAGGGTCACTGCGATGCCCTCAGGCGCACTGCCCACTGGAACTGGAATGGTGGCAATGACGATATTGTGGCGCGTGTCGATCACCGACACCGTGCTATCCCAGATATTCGCGACATAGGCACGATGCCGGACTGGGTTCACTGCTATGCTATACGGTCCCGAGCCCACCGGAATGGTCGCAACCACTGTGTCGGCGTCGGCGGTCGTATCGATCACTGAGACCGTGTTAGCGTTGAGATTTGTGACATATACCTGCCGTGTCACTGGGTCCACGGCGACGCCATAGGGATTCGCGCCCACCGTGACGTCTTTCATGACGGTGATGGTATCGGTATCGATCACCGTGACGTTGTTGCCATTGACGTTCGTGACATAGGCGCGCGGCCGGCTGGGGTCCACGGCCACGCCGTAGGCGTCATTGAAGTCCAGGCCTTGGATGGTGGTAAGGATGCTATTACTTGCTAGGTCGAGTACCACAACCTGAGGGCCACTGAACGCCGTCACATACGCGCGGTTACGCGTGGGCTGGATGGCGATGTCATGTGTAGATGAGAATCCGAGATTAATCGGCGCGAGGAGCGTGTTGGTTGCCAGGTCGATGACCGCAACAGCACTGCTGGCGGTGACATACGCGCGGTCGGTACGTGAGTTGACTGCTATGCTGGCGGGAAAACCCCCGACGTTGGGAATGGTGGTAACCAGTTGATTGGTGCTCGTGTCGATCACCGACACGCTGTTGCCGTAAGCATTGGCAGTATAGGCACGATTATGGCCGGCATCCACTGCGATGTCCAGCGGCTTACTAGCGGCAGGCAGTGGAATGGTGGCCAGGAGAACTGGCGGCGAGAGGCTAGGGGCAGATAACGTTGGACGTGTGGCGGCGTGGAGCCGCCGGACGGGCAGGACGACGACGGCGAGCAAGCAGGCGAGCGCGAGGACACGACGTAGGGCGACAGGCATGATAACAGCCTCCACGTGACAGAGCACCGGCAATGCTGTGCGCGGTTCAAGGGCTCCTCACACTCTACTCCTCTACTGCGACCGCGTCAACAGCTGTGATACTTGAAACAGGAGAGCTTTGCAGAATAGAGGGTGGAAGATCCCTCTTGTGATTTTGGAAGATTTTTGCACGTGAAGGGCGACGAAGCCAGTGGGCGGAGTCGCAGTCGCGGACTTGGGGACAATGCTCCTCCATATGAGGAGCGAGGAGTGGCGAGAAGACAGGGACTGCACAGCTGTGGGATGGCACCCCGTTACGCTGCCCGCTGCACCTCCGGCGCTCCTGCGCCCCCGCATCCGTCTAGCTGCGACGCCGTTCCTCGCTCCTGCCGCTTGAACCACAACTGCAGGTTGCGTATCGCACAGGCTTGGAACAATTGGCACTGCGCCGCAGCCAAGCCGACCCGCCGCGCTTGGCGACAGCCGTTATAGCGCACCAGCCACGCGATCGTCGGCTCAACCTGCCAGCGTCGGCCCAATAAGCCCTTGCCTGTCGCCGTCGCGTTGAAAGCTGCTGCTTCGCGTAAATGCGCATGGTAGGGCGACAGGTAGACCGAGCGCTGACTGGTCGGTTTGCTGGTTGGTCCGCGGCAGGCCTCCCAGAACTGGCAGCCGCGGCAATCGCCACCAAAGAAGCGGAAGGTAACGCCCTCGCTTCGCACGTCGTGGTACACTCGCTGGCTCGTGACACCATTGGTGCACCTACAGCTGTGCCCATCCCCACTGATCTGGAAGTCGGCTGAGGTGAAACGGGTCGTCCCCTCCACGGCGGTGTGGGGGATCTGCGCGACCATGGACACTAAGCCATCACCTGCTTTCAACTGGTGTTCCGTTCGTTTAGCGGTATATTCGCTGTCCATGCTCTCCTTCTAGGCGTGACTCAAGCGGGGATAAGGCCAAAAGAGCGTGCTGGCGGCTCCAATTGGCCCACAAATTCGATTCAACGAACGGAACGCATGTGTAAAGGAGGTCGGCTCCACGCCATTCTCGATGATCCACAAACGAGGCTCGTGCGTAGGATGACGCAGTCATCTGATTCTTATTGATACGGGCCTAAACCTCTCATCAAACGACCAGCACTATGCTACGCTGAGCACATGCCGCTGCGACGGAAACACGAACCCGTCAATTGGCGCGAAGGCGGCGAACAAGACCCAGGGACCAACCATAGGGTTGCTCAATGGAGATGCCACGGCATATACTGTAGCAGCATCTACTTGCAAAAGGAGCGACGATGAGCAGGGAACAACGCGCCAGGATCGACGCGATGCTGCGCAGACCACTGCCCGAGGGCCCTCGGTCGGTCGAGGAACTCCGATCGGGGTTCGCGGCGTTGATGGCCACCATGATCGTGCCGGACGGGATCCGGACCGTCGAGGTGACGCTCGGGACTCGACGGGCCCTGCTGGTCGAGCCGGCCGGCCGCACGCCCGCCGGGACGACCTCTATTTCCACGGTGGTTCCTACGTGCTGGGCTCGCCCGAGACCGCGATGTCGCTGACGGGGAACCTGGTGGCCAAGACCGGCTTCAGGGCCTTCTCGCTGGACTACCGGCTCGCCCCCGAGCACACGTTCCCGGCCCCAATCGACGACGCGCGCGGTGCCTACCACGCGCTGCTCGAAGGCGGCGAGGATCCTTCGACCATCGCGTTCGCCGGGGAATCCGCTGGCGGCGGCCTCACTGTCACAACCTGCCTCTCGGCCCGCGCCGCGGGGCTGCCGATGCCGGCGGCAATCGTGGCCTTCTCCCCGGGGCTCGACGGCACCCGGACCGGCGAGAGCATGGACACCAAGGTCGGCATTGACCCATTCTTTACGCGCGAGAGCCTGGGATATACAGGTGCAATGTATCTCGCAGGTCAGGATCCACGCCAGGAACTGATCAGCCCCGCGCTGCTCGCCGACCTGACCGGATTCCCGCCGATGCTGCTCCAGGTGGGCACCAACGAGGTGCTCCTGGACGACTCCACGCGCATGGCCGCACGCGCGATGAGGGCCGGGGTGGACGTCATCCTTGACGTCACTGCCGATGTACCGCATGTCTTCCAGGCGTTCGCCGGTATGCTCGACGAGGCCGACCAAGCGCTCGATCGCGCGGTGCTCTTCCTCACCCAGCACGTTCGCACCTCCGAGTCGCCAACCATGTCAGCGTCGTAAACGTCGGCTGAGGTTCTCTCTCCGGATGCTGCTGGCGGACATGGATTCGGCTGTCTCGCACCCGTTTCGAGCGGCCGCAGAGGTCTCTGAGCCACGTCCGGTGATCTCGAACTCTTTTGCGCTACGCCGCGTGCAGGAACACTTGATCGTTGCAACGTCGCTTGACCGGAAGCGGAGCGTCTCGGTGTAACACCCGTGTGCGAAGCAACTCGAAGTCAGCTTGCCCATACATCGCGCGCTTCAGCAGCTTCAGACGCTGAATCTGGGCCTCGGTCTGGCCATTGCTGTAGGGCAGTGTCAAGCCGGCTTTGACTGCCGCATCGTCCCGTCGTAGTCCCGACGCAAATGTTCGTAATTCGGCAACGTTGCTCGCTTCGACATCGGTAAGCCAGCTATCGAGTGCTTCGCCGTTTCGCTGCCGGAGCATGGTGAGAAAACGCTGAACGAAGACATACGCCTCTGCGAGCACCGGATCGAGGTCGCAGACGCGTTGGCGATAGGCCTCCAGCCAATCGCTGCGCTGGTCAAGGTGCGAACGAAAGAGCCGAGTTGCTTGTAGTGCCGTCAGGGGGCGCTTGCGCTCCCGCTCAAGGGTGTAGATCGGAGCCGCCGGAACGTTCCGAAAGCTGCGAGCAAGACCGCTATCGTTTCGCAGTTCGCTAACGAAGCGGACGACCGTACGCGGCGCATGGGTGTAGCCATGCTGGTCTCGCAGTTCACGCCACATTTGTAAGGCATTGCGACAGCCCTCATTCCAACGTTGCACGAGATAAGGCTTGAACGGCTCGATGACGTGCGGTCGTGCGACATGGATGGTGGCCGGCTCCGGTGGCTGTTTGAGCTGTAAATAGCGGTAGACGGTCGGTCGACTGACACCCACGTGGCGCGCGATCGTCGCCACGTCGACCTGCTTTGCATGCAGGTCCTGCACACGCTCATAGATCTCGCGTGCCTGTGTCTGCCATGCCTGACTCGCTGCCGTCTCGCGTGGACGGTGGGTTGTCCCGTCAAGTGTGGGAACGGGTCGTTGCTCTGGCCTGCCAGTCGCAATCGATGTGTTAAGGTCATGCGCTGCCTGTTTGAGCACCGGTGCATGATGATGAAAGCAATACTCCAACGTATCCCCCAAATTCTTCAGCAAATGCCACCGATCAGCAACTTGGATCGCCTGTGGAGCGCCGCGGGTGGCGGCTTCGATGTAGCCCCCACTGCGGTCGCGTGCAATCACTTCGATCGTGGGATGGGCCTTGAGCCAGGTTGCAACGCTCGCTGGTTCACGGTCAGGCAGAAGGTCAATGGGCACGCGTCGTTCGAGGTCGACACACATCGTTCCATAATTCCGCCCTTTCTTCCAGGCCCAGTCATCGAGGCCGATCACACGAGGAGGAGCGGGCGGCGGCAACGGAGCGGTATGGAGGATGCGAAGGAGTGTCCTCGGGCTCGTGGGCATCGTGAGCAGGTGGGCGAGCCGAGCTCCCGCCTGGCCACCAGTAGCAAATGCGAGGGCGCGTAAAGCAGCCGTTAAGCGGGTCGTTCGTCGTGCATAGGCTGGCAAGCCTGTCCTTAATCGCTCGCCAAAGATACGTTGCGGGCAGGTACCGCTTGGGCAGAAGAAACGGCGGACCCGGAGGCGCAGAATCAGTTGGCGATTGGCCCAAGGGAGGTCGGCGACCGTCCGTAGATAGTGGCTATGAACCTTGGAACACTCGGCCTGACACGTCGGACAGCACGCAGAGCCTTGGATCGAGCGTGCCATGATCGTGATTGATGTTGAGGTTACGTCGACCGACTCAAGGTGGAACTGGTCAATAGGAAAAAGGAGATTCTCAATAAACATAAACGCTATTGAGTTCTACGTATTGCCAGCCTATTTGTCTTTCACCGAGAGTGGCACAGGGCCAACTTTGTTTACAAGAATCGTTACAAATGCCGCTAAAAATTGCGTATTGACGGCGCCTTCGCTGCATCGTATACTCTTTGTATTCCCGTTTTGTGGCCGTACACTTCATATTGTCGCCAGCAGTCTTCGTGCTAGATCTTTAGCGTCCTGCGGGTTCACCGAGGACACAGCGTCGTTGCATGGTACCCTCTGACGGCAGCACGTCTGCGGAATGGGCGGTTTGCCATACGCTAGGACAGCTTTGCTCCACATCCTGCTTGCATTGTGAGGTGGTGGATGGCCCGTTGCTTGGCTTATGGTATCGCCTTGTTGTTGGTCTTGGGCTATCCGCTGCTGATCAGCGCGCATCCGCCTAGTAACCTATCACCTACGGAAGAACCGATAGGTACTGCTGTTGCGACCCCCACATTTTCGCTAGCCCCGACCTTGATTGAATCCCCTACCAATACGGTGACACCAACCCCCACGCCCTCTGATACTCCTGCTCTATCTGTGACCTTGAATGAAGCTCTGCTGCAGCCGGACAGTAGCTTCCTCGTACCTTTTATCGAGCTGTACAACACCACAGCAACTCCGGCTACGCTGCAAGGTTGGCAGATTAGCGAAGGTGGGCAACTATATGACGTGGATATCACCCTGGGCGCAGGAGAATTTTATTTCATCAATCTCGCGGGCGGTGCCACTCTGCCGGAGACTATCGAACTGCTGCGTCAGGATGGCAGCACGGCTGATGCTGTGGTGGTCACGACGGCACAACCCGGTATTGCGTTTGGTCGCTTTCCCGATGGTCAAGGTACGTGGGCCAACATGGCTCCTTCACCCGGTATGCCAAACACTCCGGCGATTACTGCAACGCCATCAACAACCCCCTCTGATCTGCCAACGTCGGTGAGTCCGACGCCCACCGATACCGCTACGCCAAGTCCAACCGATGTGACCCCACCATCACGCACGTCATCGCCGACGCGCACCGCCACAGCGACCCACACGCCAGCGCCGTCGCATACCGCGACAGCGACGCATACACCGTCGCCGACCCACACCGCCACAGCGACGCATACACCGTCGCCGACGCATACCGCAACAGCGACCCACACACCGACGCAGATGCAGACATCCACGCCAACGCACACTGCTACAGCTACACATACGCCATCCCCAACCGATATACCAGGCGTAACGCGGACCAATACTGCTACAGCGGAGGCTAGCAATACCATAAGACCGAGTGCAACACGGACGAATACCTCTACCGTCGGCCCGAGCGCAACGCGGACGAGTACCTCGACAGAGGAGCCTACGAACACGCCATCGCCGACGCGGACGGCTTCGGCGACACGTACCGCTTCGCCGACCTCGACTGCCCATCTCGTGGCTAACTCACCGACCGTTACCGTTGGATCGAGCCATACGCCCACGACTGGGCCAACGAGCAAGAGCGGCGCGACTTCCCAGGTTTCAGGCACCGTGGCTGATCCTGCTAGCGGCGCGGGCTCCCCGCGGGGTACGCCGGCTGCGCCAACCCGCAAGAGTACGGTGCCGAGCAGCAATCTGCCGGGTCAGCCCGCCATTGCTACACGGACGCCACGATCTCATGCCCAGACCCCGACGCTACATCCGCCGGTTAAAGGCGTTGCATCGTCGGCGGGCGTACCGCAAAGCGAAGCCTTGCCAACCGATGCAGCCTTAGCGCCAGCAGTAGGGCTGCTAGGCTCTACCCGTGGGCAGCCTCACGAGGTGTTAATCCAGCAAGTGCTCTACAATCCAGTGGCTGCACATCCAAATGATGAATGGGTCGTGCTACATAATGTTGCTGATACTGTGATCGCGCTACGTGGCTGGACCTTAGCCGATGCCAAGGCTGCAACCAAGTTGCCCAACATCACGCTGGACCCACACACTTTGATCGCCATTGCTGCGACCCAGAGTGGCACCCTGACAATACCTGCCGGCATCCCAGTCGTGGTGCTCGGCCACCGCATCGGCAATGGATTAAGTAATGCCGGTGATCGCCTGCTCTTACGGGATGGTGGCGGACGGATTATTGATGCGTTATCCTGGGGTAATGACCATAGTGTCTTTGACCCACCGGCTCCTGTCGTCGCGCCTGGACACTGGCTTGAACGACGTGACGATCATGACTCCGATAGTGCGCGTGATTGGATCGAAGGCGGCCCGCCCTTCGACCAGCCGCTGCCGCCAGCAACGAGTGAACGACCTGTTGTGACTACGCCATCGCCCGCCACGGCTCCGCCGCTCGGTACCGCAATGGCTGCGGCTCCCCGCCAACCGCAGGGGCATAAGCAAGTCGTCTTAAGTGAAATCGCTCCTGGACGGCCGTTCGTCGAGCTTTATAACATGGAAGCGACTACAGTTGCACTTGGTGGTTGGGAGGTACTGATCGATGGGACAGACTCTTTTCCGTTGAGTGATGACACGACCATCCCGGCCCACGGCTTTGTCCTGATCGAGGACCCCGATCTACAGCTGTCAGCGCTGAACGGCTCGGTGCAATTGATCGACGCCGATGGAACACTAGCAGACAGCTTCCAATACAGTAGTATTCCCACTAATCTCAGTGCAAGCCGCTACCCTGTGCATGGGGGCGGTTGGCAATTGGGCACGCCGCTCACGCCTGGCAGCTGGAATCTGCCGGCAGTCCTTACCACGCCGACAACCGACGCAGAGCCTTCTGCAGAAGCTGTGCTCCCCCGCCAACTATTACGGCGATCCAGAGTTCGGCGCATAGCTGGACGTTGTACAACACGGGTATGCCGCTCACGATTGTGCTTGCCGCAGGCTGGCTGATCTGGCTACGCGTCAAGCGCGACTTATAGGTTGTTGAGAGCGTTGGGCAGTG
>JBBRHB010000141.1:0-9889 GCA_038223355.1 Chloroflexales bacterium | reverse complement strand
GGAGCGGCCCTGCCAGTCGATCAGCGCGCCATCCATACCGACAGTCCGTGCACCTAAAATGTCGGCACGATAGGTATCGCCGATATGGAGTATTGTGTGTGCCGGCACCCCGGCCCGCTTGACGACCAGACCATAAAAGGCGGCGGAGGGCTTGGCAAAGCCGATCCCGCCGGAAATGATCGTCCAATCAAGCAGCGATGTCAGATCTAGTGCTCGGAGGATGCGCCATAAGTCGGTACCCCAATCTGAAGCAACACCAATACGGAAGCCGCGCCGTCGTAGCTCCACCAGGCTCGCGCGGACATCTGGATACAGACGCCAATTGGTCGGTTCCAGGTAATGCTGAATAATGGCGGCAGCGTGTACACCGTCCGGATCGGACAGGCCTAGTTCGCTCAGGAGCTGGACATAATACCCCGTAAAAAAGGTGTGGATGCCATGATCGCTGCTCCAGGTATCATTCAACGGTTGCTGATAGTGCCGCCGAAACATTTCTTCGGCATGCCCGTAGGCTATAGCAACGTCAGCCGCAGTTGGATGCACGCCGTGCGCGGCTAAAAAGCCGGCTACGACCTCCTCGGCGTCGGCTACCGGACCAACGAGCGTGTACCCAGCATCGAATGACAGCGCGCGATATTTGCCCATGGGTGCAGGATACCTGTAACCATCAGCTGCTGCAAGCAGTTGACACAAAGCGCCATCATGGTATAATCGCCTACAGCAGAGAACTACTGGAGGGTGCGAGCCACTCTCCTTTCTTGTTGTCTAACACACAAGATGTGCGAGGAGCGTGAGCGGTGTACGCAATAATTAATGATCGGGGCGCGCAATACCGCGTCGAGGAAGGTCGCGAGCTGGATGTAGCATTGCTTGATGCTGCGCCCGGCACCGAGGTAACCTTCGGCGAAGTGCTACTGGTTGGTGGCGAGACGCCGAAGATTGGTAATCCGAACCTCAGCGGTGCGAGCGTGCTGGCCGAGGTGGTCGGCGAAGCGCATGGTCCAAAAATTATTGTGTTTAAGTATAAATCAAAGGCCCGCTATCGCCGCCGCACGGGTCATCGTCAGGATTATACCCGCTTGATGATCAAGCAAATCGTGAGCTAAAGCGTTCGGCTCCGGTGGGCGTAGCTTGTTGGGAGATAGGACATGGCACATAAAAAAGGTGTTGGTAGCTCGCGCAACGGTCGTGACTCAAAGCCCAAGATGCGCGGCGTTAAAAAGTACGGTGGCGAAGTTGTTAAGGCGGGCATGATTATCGTGCGGCAGTGCGGTACCAAGATTCGCCCTGGTACGAATGTCGGCCTGGGCCTCGATTTCACTATCTTCTCGATGATCGAGGGCGTTGTTCGCTTTGAGCCTTTTTCACGCGATCAGCGGATGGTCAGCGTCTATCCGGCCGGTAGCACGGCCATTGTACCGCTTGAAACCGAAACCAGCGAAGCCGCGTAGATACTATGGATTGCTCCGATGGTACGGAGCGACGAGGATACCATGAAACAAGATATACACCCCAAGTATCAAACGGTGCAAGTTACTTGCATGACGTGCGGTACACAGTTTGAAACACGTTCGACCCGTAAGGAGCTGCGTGTCGACGTTTGTTCCAAATGCCATCCGTTTTATAGCGGTGAGCAGCGTCTGATGGACACCGCCGGCCAGGTTGACCGCTTTATGAAGCGCTTGCAGACGACCCAGACCAAGCAATACGAGGCAGCGCGCAAGACGACCCCGGCCCAGCCGCCGAAGAAAAGTTTGTATCAGGAAGTATTCGGGGAAGAAAAGCCCGCGCAGTAATCTTCCCGTCATCGATAAAAGGCCACCCATCATCCGATGGGTGGCCTTTTCTTTGTTATTATAAGGCCACACCAGAAACCCATACCACCGGTCGTAACCCGGCACCCACACGTTCAAGGAGGAACTTTGCATGCACGAAGGATCACTAGGAAGTGTTGAGGTGATCTGTGGCTCGATGTTTAGTGGTAAAACTGAGGAATTAATCCGGCGCGTCAAACGGGCACACATCGCCCGCAAGTCGGTCCAGGTTTTCAAGCCGGCGATCGATACCCGCTATAGTGTCGATGAGGTCAGTTCCCATGACGGCGTGCGTTTTCATGCCTTGCCCGTCGCCACAGCCGCTGAGATCCTTGATCTGCTGGAAGCCAAAACGGAAGTCGTGGCGATCGACGAAGTACAGTTTTTTGACACGGCGGTTGTAGAGCTGTGTGATCGTTTAGCGTCAAGTGGCAAGCGGGTCATCGTAGCCGGCCTTGACCAAGATTTCCGAGGCGAGTCGTTTGGTCCGCTGCCCGAACTGTTGTCACGCGCCGAGCACGTGGAAAAGCTCCAGGCGATCTGCGTCGTGTGTGGCGCACCGGCCTCGCGCACCCAACGTTTGATCAATGGCGTGCCGGCCGCGTATAGCGATCCGACGATCCTAGTCGGCGCGACCGAAGCCTACGAGGCGCGCTGTCGCACCTGTCACCGCGTCCCCGGCAAGTAGGGTCATGTGCTGAGGACTGTACTCATTCCTCAGCACTCGTTCCTCGTGCTACGCTGCTTGCTTACGCTCCCGCTGCCATAGGTTTTCCTGCACATACAGCACGTTGTCGACCCGGACAACGTTGTTGAGCGCCTGATGCTGCTCAGGTAACTGGTCCATAATCCGGCTCGCACGCTTCGGTCCGATGCCCGGCACGCGTTGCAGCCCGAGCAGTGCTGCACGCTTAAGCAGTTTGTCGGAGTCTTCGGCATGTAAGTTATCGGTGATGCGCTGCGCCAGCATGGGTCCGATACCTTGAATATGTAGCAGTGCCTGCTGGGCACTCGGCAACGCACCGCAGAGTTCGTCGTAGAAGTCCGAACGGCCTTCGACGGCAAGTTGTGTGATTTTTTGTGTCAAGCGTTTCCCGAGGAACGGTACCCCTAGCGTCTGACCGGCACGCGCGCGATCGGCAACTTGATGGCGTAGACGCAGCAAGTTTCGGGCGGCACGACGGTAGGCGCGAATGCGATACGGGTTGCCCCCATGCGCCTGCAGTAGGCTGGAAATGTTGAACAAAATGCCGGCAATTTCTCGATTATTCATACTCATCCCTTTGGTGCACGCTCTGGATTGAATTGGGCATTGCTGTGCGCTAAAACACCTTATACTAGAACGTATGTAGGTATTATACCACGGTGGGTAGTGCACGGCAATATGTAAAGCGTTGTTTGTTAGGTGGCACATGTTTTGCTATGACTATCAGAGAGTCATGTGCAGCATGGCACTTCAAGGAGGTACGTAAGATGCGTGGAATGCGTGGTGCATTATGGGCGCTAGGGCTGGCCGGAGCCGCCTACGCCTGGAAAAATAGAGGCAAGCTCCAGCAACAAGTCAACAGCCTCAGCAGCCAGACGGCCCCAAATCAACTGCCCGACTACGGCAGCCACACGAGCAACCAGTATGCTGGTTCCGGCCAAGATACGGCGACTGAAGGCCAAGGCGAACCGGCGAATATTAGGCCGGGAACAGCCTTGCGTGGCTCGGACGTCTAGCGCGGGACTAGTCGCCCCCGCCAGTCGGTCCAGGTGAACGTATAGACCTGTCGTCTCCTGGCGGCAGGTCTACGTAATTAAGAGCGGCGACCGGCGATGATACTCGTCGGTCGCCTGTCAATGAGAGCTTCCTATCGGGGTAAGATACACAGGAGTGGTAATGTAAGGAAGCAGTAGTGGCTGTCGCTCAATGGCAAGCCGGCTTACAAAGGAGTAGCTATGACGCGACGCGTCCCAGCAAATAGTGGCCATGAAGTTGCACATTCGGCCGGTGGCGTATGCTACCGTGTTGTCGAAGGTACGCTCCAAGTCGTGTTAATCGCGACCAATGGTGGAACGCGCTGGGGACTGCCGAAGGGCCATGTGCAAGCTGATGAGTCACCCCCCGTTGCTGCTCGTCGTGAAATCGCTGAGGAAACCGGTATTACCGGCGTGGTGTTGCAGTTACTCGATACGATTGAATATTGGTTTCGAGCCGGGCCAGGACGAATTCATAAATTCGTTGATTTCTTCCTGTTGCAGTACGAGCAAGGTGCAATCTTGCCACAGGTGGCCGAGGTTGACGATGCTCGTTGGTTTAGTCTAGATAAGGCGATCACGCTTGCTTCATTCCCCAGAGAGCGAGCGGTTCTGGAACTGGTACGCGACCTCTGGTCGCTGGGTCGGCTCTCGCAGGAGCGTGAAATAGTGGTCCCACGTAGTGACCCCCAAGGCAGCGAGTAATTTGCATTTGCCGGCGCTTGTTTGCGACAATACTGCTCCTAGGAAATGAAGGGTTGTGCCGATGAGCCCGAAAACGAAGCGTATCAACACCAACAAACATGAAAATGGCAAGTTGCCTAAGCCGGTGAAACAGCTCGGGCCCCACCGCTATCTTAACCGCGAGTTGAGCTGGTTGGAATTCAACCGGCGCGTCTTAGGTGAAGCCCTAGCGAACCGGCATCCCTTGCTGGAGCGCGTGAAGTTCTTGTCGATCTTTTCCTCAAATCTGGATGAGTTCTTCATGGTGCGCGTCGCAGGGCTGCGCGAGCAGATCGATGCTGGCGTGCAGGAACGCTCACCGGATGGCCTGACCCCTAGTGAGCAGTTTGCCATTCTGCGGCCGCAGGTTATTAGCCTGACCGAGCGCCAACGCATCTGCTGGTTTGAGGATCTCTTGCCGCAGCTACGCGCCAACGATATTTTAGTGTGCAACTACGATGAGCTAACGCCGAGCCAGCAAGATCACGCACATACCTTTTTCCAGGAACAGATCTTCCCGGTCCTCACGCCCTTGGCCTTCGATCCGGGCCATCCCTTTCCCCATATCTCAAACCTTAGCCTGAATCTCGCAGTCGTGGTGCATGATCCTCGCAGTGGTGAGCGCTTTGCTCGTCTCAAGATTCCCGAGGTCTTGCCCCGGCTGATCGAATTACTGGTCGATCAGGGACGACGGGTCTTTGTATGGCTAGAGCAGGTCGTGGCCGCTAATCTGGGCGTCCTGTTTCCCGGTATGCAGGTCACAGAGAGCTATCCCTTCCGGGTAACCCGCGATGCGGATGTCGAGTTGCAAGAAGAAGAGGCCTCGGATCTCCTCAGTACAATCCAATCGACGTTGCGCCGGCGTCACTTTGGCCGGGTCGTCCGCTTGGCCGTTGAGTCCACAATTCCTACTCGGATCCTCGAAATCCTGGTCGAAAATATGGAGATTGCCACCGACGATGTCTATATGATGCCGGGTCCGTTGGGCTTCCATGGGCTGATGCAGCTGGCCGGTATTGACCGGCCTGATCTTAAGGATCGAAGCTTTACGCCCCAGCGGCCTGCCAACCTGGAAACCACTGAGAATGTCTTTGAGGCTATTGCAGCCAGCGATATGCTGCTCCATCATCCCTATGATTCATTTATGACGGTCGTTGACTTCCTTAACACCGCTGCCGACGATCCCAACGTCTTAGCGATCAAGCAAACGCTCTACCGAGTAGGCCACTATACGCCCCAGGTCGATGCTTTAATGCGTGCGCGGGAACACGGCAAGCAGGTAACGGTGCTGGTCGAGCTCAAGGCACGCTTTGATGAGGAAAACAATATTGAGTGGGCACTGGCACTCGAAGAGGCGGGCGTACACGTAGTCTACGGTCTCGTTGGCCTGAAGACGCATTGCAAAATTGCGCTGGTGGTGCGCAAAGAAGGCAAGACCCTACGGCGCTATGTTCATCTCTCCACCGGAAATTATAACGCGACGACTGCTGCGTTGTATACCGATATTGGCCTGCTAACCTGCCGTGACGATCTCGGGGCCGACGCGTCGGACCTGTTCAACTTCCTGACCGGCTATTCCGACCAACGCGCCTACCGGCGCTTCCTCGTGGCCCCCATCGACCTGCGGGATGCTATGCTACGTCTAATCAAGCGCGAGGTCGAGTTCCACAGCACCGATAAGCCGGGTCGCCTGATCTTCAAGATGAATACCCTGACCGATCCTACGATCATCGAAGCGCTATATGGCGCCTCGCAGGCCGGGCTTGAGATCGATTTGATCGTGCGCGGCGTTTGCTGCTTGCGCCCCGGCGTTCCCGGCCTCAGTCAGACCATCCGGGTGCGCTCGATCGTCGGACGCTTTTTAGAACACAGTCGTATTTTCTTTTTCGGCAACGGCGGCAACAACGAGGTCTATCTCGGTTCGGCCGATATGATGAGCCGCAATCTCGACCGGCGCGTCGAAGTCGTATTCCCGGTGGAGGACCTCAATCTTGTGGCCCATCTGCGCGACAACGTCCTCGCCATCTACCTCGAAGATACGCTGAATGCTCATCTGCTGCATTCCGATGGGACCTATCACCATGCCGATGGTAATCCCTGTGATGCGCAAGCCTGGTTCTTGACGCATGCTCACTGATCGGCGACGGGGAGCACGACCGAGCTGCCCGCTAATCAGGTAAAGCTTAGCCTCGTAGTGACGCTCAAGACTGACCTCACTGCGCGCTCTTCTTGCAGCTGGCAAGCGTGGTAGACTCAAGTTAATGGCTCGAATGGCTCCGTCATCTGCCGCGCGTCGCTCACCACTGGCCCTACTTGGCCTGACCGTGGTGCGCCTGATGGAAGCGGCCTTGCTCCTCGTTATCGTCGGCGCAATCTGCGGCTTTGCGTTGTACCGTGTATATAGCCGTGATTTGCCCGATCCGGCGCTGCTGGGCACCCTGCGACCTTTTGAGACTACTCGGATTTATGCTCGCGACGGCCAAACGCTGTTGTACCAGCTCTTCGATGCTGGGCAACGCACGGTCGTCAGCTTGGATACGATTCCTTGGGGCCTGCGTGCTGCGACCGTGGCCGTTGAAGATGCCAATTTCGCGTCGAACCCGGGCGTCGATCTACGCGGTATCGTGCGGGCGCTCTATCTGAACCGCAGCGGCCAGGTCATGTCTGGGGGCTCCACGATTACGCAGCAGCTCGTTCGTAATGTCTTGTTCTCACCGGCGGAGCGGAGCGAGCAGTCGTATCGCCGCAAAATCCGCGAAGCGATCCTCGCATTTCGGCTATCGCGCGAGTTCTCAAAAGAACAAATCCTGACGTTGTATCTGAACCAGGTCTACTACGGCAACATGGCCTATGGCGTCGAGGCGGCAGCGCAGAGTTACTTTGGCAAGCATGCCCATGATCTGTCGTTAGCCGAAGCGGCGGTACTGGCGGGCCTGCCGCAGTCACCGACCGATCTCAATCCCTTCACCAATCCCGGCGGTGCGAAGGCGCGCCAGAAAATTGTGCTTGACCTGATGCTCAAGCAAGGCTATCTCAACCGTGAGCAAGCTGATGCCGCGCTGCGCGAACCGTTGACCTTACGACCGAGCGGTGTCACGATTAAATACCCACACTGGGTCTTTTATATTCGTGACCTGCTGGAAAAACAATATGGTCCCGAATTAGTTTCGCGGGGCGGGCTGCGCGTTATCACGACGCTGGACCCTGCGATTCAAGACATTGCCGAGCAGGCTACGCGCGATCACATCGCCGCACTGCAAGCTCAGCATGCCACAAATGCCGGCGTCATCGTCATTGATCCGCACACTAACGAGATCCTGGCGATGGTTGGCTCGGCGGATTACAATAACGCCGCGATCGACGGGCAGGTAAACGTGACCCTGGCCGACCGCCAGCCCGGTTCGTCGCTCAAGCCCCTGATCTATGCTCAGGCCTTAGAAAACGGTTGGACCCCGGCAACGATTATTTGGGATACGCCGACCGACTTTAATGGCTACAAACCTCAGAACTACGATAATACCTTTCATGGGCCACAACGTCTCCGGATGGCGCTGGCGGGCTCACTAAATATCCCGGCTGTTAAGACATTAAGCTTCGTGGGCCTCGATACCTTCCTTAATCTAGCCCATCGCATGGGCATTACGACGTTGCAGGACCGTGCGCGCTATGGGTTAGCGGTCGCATTGGGCGCGGGCGAAGTCAAGCTGCTTGACCTAACGACCGCCTACACGGCCCTGGCCAATGGTGGTATGGCCCGTCCGACGATCCCGCTTCAACGGGTCACGACTTCGCACGGCGAGGTGCTCTTTAGTGCCACGCCCGTCTCGGGCACTCAAGTATTAGGCCCGCATGGCCCTGACGTGGCGTACCAAATTACCAATATTCTGAGCGATAATGCTGCCCGCACGCCCATCTTTGGCCCGCACAGTGTTCTGCACCTGCCGGATGACCGGCCGGCCGCAGTTAAGACCGGCACGAGCGATGATTATCGCAACAGCTGGGCGATCGGTTGGACGCCGGACCTCGTGGTCGGCGCCTGGGTTGGCAACAGCGATAATACGCCGATGCAAAAGGTAGCCGGCTCGAATGGGGCCGGGACGATCTGGAACACGATTATGCAACAGACGCATATTGGCAAGCCTCTGCAGCCTTTTAAGCCGCCGCCGGGCTTGGAAGATGCTACTATTTGCCCGATGACCGGCTTACCCGACCCTGGTTGTGCTAATCCTGTTGTAGAACACTTTATTCGTGGGACCGTGCCGAAGGCCGATAGCGGTCAATATGTTACTGTAACCGTCGGCGGGGACGGTTCCTGCCTAGCCACCGATGCCACTCCGCTCACCGAGCGCCAGCGCCGCACGTTTTTACTGCCGCCGAACGATGCTCATGGCTGGGTACCGTCTTCTCATATACCACAGCCGCCGACGGTTGCCTGTGCTCCACCCGCAGCCGCCAGTGCTACCGGCGAGCCGACGTCTATCGTGGCAGCGGCCATTACAACCCCGCGCAGTGGCGATACCATCGGTGGTACCCTGATCATCCAGGGGAATGCCCAGGGCCCGTATGAACTTGACTATGGTAGTGGCGCTTCACCCGCGACCTGGACGACGATTGTGAGCGGCATTGGCGGCGTCGCTAACGGCTTGCTGGGCCAGTGGAATACCGATGCCTTGCCACGTGGCAGCTACACCTTGCGCTTACAGGTGACGCTGCCGGGTAGCCCGCAGCAGGAAGTACGGGTAGCGGTTGTGGTGGATCATGATAAAACGACGCTGCGTCTGCTCCAGCCCTTGCCCGATCAAGTGATCAAGCAAACGACCGTCGTCACGCTCCAAGCTGCGCTGACAGGACCTGCCAGCCATATCGAGTTTCTGGTCGATGATCAGTTGGTCGGTACGGCTGCGACTGGCGAGCAAAGTGTACTCTGGACTGCGGTCGCACCCGGACGCCATACCGTGGTGGCCGTCGCCGTTACGGCCGATAACGGTCGTATTTCGTCGCCCCCGGTCGTCATACGCGTTGAGTAAGTGCTGCTAGGCCGTGGCAGCGAGTTGTACGGCGGGCGCAACCTTGGTATCGGCACTACAATACAAGGCATACAGCAAGCCCATAATGTTCGTATGCTTGGCATAAAACTCCTGGCGTAGCTCGAGAAACACCTGACCCAGTGGCTTACCACTCAGAAACTCATCGAAAAACCGTTTGGCAAACTCGGTAGCAAACAGTGCCGGTGTCTCACATTCGGTGCCGATCACCCCTCTGGCCCCTTTGCTCATGAAGTACGGCACAAAGCCATCATAGAACAATGGCGACAGCTCGGCCGACTCGCAGGCATTAATGAAGATCAGCGGTGCCGCCGGGAACGGCTCATTACTCCCGGCAAAAACGCTGAGGTCCTTGAGTGTCAAGCCGGCCGCCGGCGTCGTCAGCACTAACATCGAATCATCCGGGCCGCCGCCCTCGGTTAGCGATTTAGAGATCGCATGACAGTTAAAATACAGGATCTGATCGGGTGTGGTCGTATCGGCCAGCGCTTTCTGGACATCTGCCTCGGTCTCACGCACCACGACCTGCACCTTACCGCCGCTCTTGATCGCGTCCCAATACTTGAG
>JBBRHB010000140.1:0-9904 GCA_038223355.1 Chloroflexales bacterium | reverse complement strand
AAGGCCTCTGTGCTACCATTACACCAATCGCTACCAAGAACATCGTTCAGCGGATGTGTGTACGGCACATCTCTCACTGAACGCCGGTAAAGTATAGCATAGTGAATAGGGGCACGCAAGGCACGGCAAAGTGGCCCGCGGAGTAAATTTTCAGACGCGAGCATTGGTCCATGATCAATTGGGCAGCGTTCTCGCTTGAGCGGTCATCAGCTCTTTCTCCTTAGGTACTCGGGTTCCTGGCGATAGCTGCCCGCCGACAACTCGACGCTATAGCCCTCGAAGTAGTGCAAGGCTGGCACGTACATCTCCGTTGCGGCAGCGACGGTTGGGTCCGTTCGCCAAATCCCAGCGCATCTGTTGCGCGGTAGGCCGCTTTATCGTTCAGGTCAAATGTTGCTGTCGCCCAGGTTAACACCCCGCAACAACAACGCGCGGCCAGCATCATCCTTGAGCCAAATGCCATCGGTTGGCATCGATCTGTTCCTTTCATTATGACGCGGCTCCCTCGGGCAGGGCGTACCCATACTCCTAGCCACGCATCAGCGCGATCATGTCGCGGAACAATTCTAGGTCCTGCCGGAAATCCGCCGGCGATGTTTTCGGCGTACGTCGCTCCATCACATTGCCGTAGAACGCCTGCCACTCGGTGACGAACGCATCACCCCAGGTCGGGTGGACCCCATGTTCAACCACGCCACCATTGCCATTCGCCTCGACCACATGGAGGCGGGTCGGCAGATTACGCACGTAGGGCGTGTCATATTGCACGCGCAGGGTCCGTGTGTTGCCGTAGACTTCGAGATGCGCATCAAAACGCGGGATCGTGTCGATGCCGGTCTCGTAGTGACAAACATACGTGCCGTAGTCGAAGGCGGCCGAGAGATAGATCCCACCGTGGCGCTGAGCAGCATACAGCACGCGCTGCGGCATCCCGAGTAACTCGCGCATGGCAGAGATATCATGCGCACTCAAGCCCAGCATCAGTCCATAGGCATTCCCGAGATCGGGCGGGGCCTCACCGAGCGCCTCCCGGAGACGTTCGGCACGCAGCCGCTGCCCCTCCGCAATCAGTTCAGCAGAGACATCGTTGCCACGGACGACACGCGAAGTCCCCTGCACAATTAGCGCATTTTGCCCGATGAGATCATGCACCCGCGCCAGGCGAATCTCTCCCAACTCGGGGAGCAGACGACAGGCCTCGATAAAGGCCGGTGCGTAGCGCCGCATATAGCCGACCTGAACAATGACGCCCGCGCGCTCCTGGGCCGCAGCGATCGCGTCAGCCTCCTGCAGCGTCATGCACATCGGCTTCTCGACCAGCACGTGCTTGCCCGCCGCGAGTGCTGCCAGAGTCACCGGAGTATGGTAGACATCGGGATTGGCGATCAGCACCGCGTCTACATCATCCTGCGCCAGCAGTTCCTGATACTCCCGGTAGCGTTTCGTCACCCGCCACTGCTCGCCCACGGCCTGCAGCACACGCGCACTCACGTCACAGACCGCCGTTACGGTGAACTGCTCAGCGAGTTGTGTCAGGCTGGGCAGGTGTATGACCTGAGTCACCTCGCCACAACCAACGATTCCTATTCTCAGTCGTTGCATTGCTCACACTCCTGCTGGTGTGCAATGGTCGTCTAGCCCTTGACACCACTGCCGATTGCGCCGTACATCATGTACTTCTGAATGAAGAGGAACAGCACAAAGGTCGGCAGCATCGCCATCACCGCCGCCGCCATTAGGCTGCCCCAATCCGTAGAATACTGTTGCATGAACTGCTGGATGCCGACGGGGATGGTGAACAGACTTTCCCGGCGCAGCATGACCGAGGCGATCAGGTACTCGTTGTACGAGAACAGGAAGGCGAAGATGGCCACCGCTGCGATCGCCGGACCGGCCAGTGGCAGCACCACCAGGGCGAAGCCCTGCAGCCGGTTCGCGCCGTCGATCCGCGCGGCCTCCTCCAGATCGTGCGGAATACCGTCGAAGAACGCCCGGAACATCGAGGTGGCAAAGGGCAGCTGCGCGACGGTGTACATGATGATCACCGAGTAGGGGGTGTTGACCAGCCCGAGCGTGCGGAACAGGATGAACAGCGGAATCAGCGCGAGCAGGATCGGGAACATCTGCACCAGGAACAACCCGGTACCATAGGCCTGGAAGATGCCCGTGCGAAAGCGCGACAGCACATAGCCGGCCAACGTGGCGGCCAGGATACTCAGCGCCATCCCGCCGCCCGCCATCACCAGACTGTTGAGTAGGTAGCGGAAGAAGGATGTGCGTTGGGCGACATAGACGTAGTTCAGCAGCGAGGGCGACTTTGGCACCAACGAGGTCGACGCCAGGATCTCCGCCGTACTGCGGAAGGAGTTTAAGATCAGGCTAATGATCGGCATGTCGATCACGATCACCAGCACGCACGCCAGCCCGAATAGACTCCAGCGGACGAGTGGTTTGTGTGTGTGCATTGCTTCGCTCCTAGTAGCTATTGATAATCAGCCATCTGCCATCCCATCGTATCGCGCCGTAGCACATGGATGAGCCCCTCTTGCCAGGTGCCCCTTATGTCGTCTCGCGCTGGCGGCGGAGCAGGACGATCGCGAAGACCATTAAGAGCAGCATGGTGAAGAAGGAAATCGCCGCCCCGATGCCGACGTTATTGAGGAGGAACGTGTAGCGGTACGCCAGCACACTCAGGTTCTCGGTCGCGTTGGACGGGCCACCCTGCGTCAGCAGCCAGGGAGTCTCGAAGTCGTTCACGCTCCAGATCGTCATCAAAATCCACAGCACAAACGAGATCGGCAGCAGGTGCGGCAGGGTAATATAGCGAAAGGCCTGCCAACTCCCAGAGCCGTCAATCCCGGCCGCCTCGTAACTTTCCCGGTTGATCGTCTGCAGCGCAGCCAGGAGTGAGAGCAGCATGAACGGAAAGGAGCGCCAGATCTTGACCACGATCACTGAGAAGGTGGCCCAGCGCCCGGTGCTCAGGAAGTAGATCGGCTTGAGGCCGAACGCCTGGAGCATCACGTTGACTAGTCCACTCTGGTCGCTAATCATCCAGCGCCAGCTGACGATTGACACGATCGAGGGAATAATCCAGGGCAGCAGCAGCGCCACGCGGAAGAAGCCACGCGCGGGAATCTCCTGGTTCAGCAGCAGCGCCAGCAGGAGTCCCAGCACCCAGCTGCCGAACACACTGAAGACGGCGAACAGCATGCTGAACCACAGCGCGTGAAGGAAGTCGGGCATGCTGAACAGCTGCACAAAGTTCGCGAGGCCGACGAACGCGCCCGATTGGAGCAACGTGCCGTCCTGTAGGCTGTAGTAGAAGCCCGTCGCGAAGGGGTAAATGTTGATCAGTGTGATCAGCAGGGCCGAGGGCAGCAGCAAGATGAAAGGGAAGCTGTCGAACCGCGGGCTGCGCTTCGGTGGTCGCAGCTCCCGGGAAGGTGACGGGATGGCACGAGTACTCATGCGCTATGTTCCTTTTAACAGGACAGCGGGGCAGGCATGTGATATTCGTGACCTGCCTGCCCCCCGCGACCTGCACGCCAGTAATCTAACCCTTGAACGTCTTGTAACCCTTGATCGCGGCTTCGAGCTTCTGGAGCGCTGCCTTCACGTCCTGGCCCTGTAGAATGTCGCTGGCCATTGTCTTCATGGCACCACCCATGTCGATGTCGGCGAGGACGGGGAAGGTGCCGGACGCGTTCGCGCCGGTGAGTTTGCCGATCGGGACCCACTCGTCCAGGATGCGCTTCAGGTAGACATTGTTCTGAAAGTAAGGATCCTTGGCAATCGACGTCCGTGCCGGCAGGTTGCCAGCTTTCCCCTCAGTCCAGATCGGTAACGAATTCGCCGACCACCACTTCAGGAAGGCTTTCGTGGCGTCCGGGTTCTTGGTCTGCTTGTAGAGCATGAGGTTGTTGGCGAACAGGAGGGTGCCCTTGTCGCCGTGTGGGCCGGTCATCGGCGCGAGCAATTGGACGTTCTGCTTGGTCTCCGGTGTCACGCGTTCCTCGGTGCCAGGGACGAACATCACCATCGCCGTAGTGGCACTCGAGAACGCCTTCATCATGTCATCGCCGCTAAAGCCAGCGCTGCCGGGATGCACCACCCCGTCCTTGACTAAGTTGGAGATGAACGTCAGTGCCTCGACCGTGCGGTCGTTCATGACATCGAGCTTGCCTTCTTTCGAGAAGAGCCCGCCACCGTTGTTGATCACAAAGCCCCACATGCCTTGCCAAGCGGCATTATCGTTGCCAGGAAATGCAATGCCGTACTGGTTGCCCGAGGTCAATTTCTTGAGCGCGGGACGTAGTTCGTCCCACGTGGTCGGGGGCTTAACACCGGCCTTGTCGAACATGTCCTTCCGATAGAACGGGATGCGGATGTCGATGCCCCACGGCAGCGCCACATAGTGGCCGTTGAACTTCATGGCCTCGACTTGACCTGGCAGGAAATCGTCCGGCTTGAAGGTGGCGACCACGTCATCGATCTCGAGGATGGCACCCTGCGGGTAGAACTGGATCGCCTGGTAGCCCCCACCGGTGCTGACGTCTGGCGCGGTGCCCGAGCCAACTGCGGTGGTAAACACCTGCGGCCAGGAGCTCCAAGGGTTGGACTGGTAGCTGGCCTTGATCTTGGGATTGGCCTGGTTGAACTGGTCGACTACCTTTTTAGCGGTGTCGATGTACGCATTCGGCCCCCAAACCATGTCCCAGAATTGAACGTCGCCCGAGCTACCACCCGCTGCTGCCCCCGCCGCGGCTGCCGTTGCGCCGCCGGACGCTCCTGCGGCACTCGTGGTGGCTTGGCCACCGGTTGCTCCTGACGATGTTGTCGGAGCAGCGCCACAGGCGACGAGCAGCGCAGCCCCAGCTGCACCTCCCGTTACGCGAAGAAATTTCCGTCGCGATACCTTGCGTTCTGGCTGCAGTGTTTCCCCGTCGATCTTCCCGTCTTGCGTAGACATCACTACCTCCTGCATCGGATTCTGCACGCGCGACGCGACCACAGTGTCCGCGGGCGTCAGTATGTTGCTTCATACTTGGATATAGTATACGGGTTTGTCAAGCCTTACCTTACTCCTCGAACGTGAAACCGTTATCCTCTTCGGTCGCCGTCAGGGCATCTCGGACTTGCGCCAGAAGCTCATAGGAGCGTAGGCGCGCAGCATGATCGTGGATCTGGGCCGCAACAATGAGTTCGTCGGCACCTGTTTCGGCCAACAGCGTCGTTAGACCTTCGCGAATGGTGGCGGGCGATCCGACGAGCGACATGCGCATCATGTGGTCGATATGGGCTTGCTCCGCCGCCGACCACAACCCCTCCATAGAGTCGACAGGTGGCGGCAGCTGTCCCGGTGTGCCGCGTAGCAGGTTGAGAAACTGTTGCTGGAGCGAGGTGAACAGGCGCCGCGCTTCGGCATCGGTATCGGCTGCAAAGACGTTGACGCCGACCATCGCATAGGGCTGAGCGAGCGACGGCGAGGCTTTGAAATTTACGCGGTAGAGGTCGAGGGCATGAAAGAGATAGTCGGGTGCAAAATGCGAGGCAAAGGCAAATGACAGACCTAACTCCGCAGCCAAGCGAGCACTGAAATCGCTCGAACCTAGCAGCCAGATCGGAACATGCAACCCGTGTCCCGGCACAGCACGCACAACCTGATCTGGTCGCGTGAAATATGCTTGCAGTTCCAGCAGGTCTTGTGGGAACGTGTCACCACTACTGCCAAGGCTGCGACGCAGGGCGCGGGCAGTGCGTTGATCGCTGCCCGGTGCCCGTCCCACGCCGAGGTCAATGCGGCCTGGGTAGAGTGACTCGAGGGTCCCGAACTGTTCGGCGATCACAAGCGGGGCATGGTTGGGAAGCATGACGCCGCCCGAGCCAACGCGAATGGTAGCAGTACCCCCGGCAACGTAGCCGATGACAACGGAGGTCGCCGCACTGGCGATCCCGCGCATATTGTGATGCTCGGCCAACCAGTAGCGGTTATAGCCCCAGCACTCGGCATGCTGGGCGAGGTCCAGGGTGTTGTGGAAGGCGTCGGCGGCGGTCTCTCCGTCTCGAATAGGAGCAAGGTCGAGGACAGACAGTGGAATCTTGTTCATGGATGGTCTACTCACCTTTGTCGCCCCATAGCGTGTTCAAGAAGCGCAGCTTCTCGACGCTCTGGTAGCTGGCACCGCCTTCATGCTGGTTATAAGGCCAGATGCGCAACTCTTTGGGGCCGTTGAAGTAATTGTAGGCCGCAAACACCGTCGATGGGGCGCAGGTTTCATCCATCAGGCCTACCGAGAAGAGCCCATGTGCCCGGGCACGATCGGCAAAGTTTACGCCATCGAAATAGGCCAGTGTCGCAAACACGGTGTCGATCTTATCGCGATGGATCATGCAATAGCGCGTGATCTCGGCGTACGGATGGGTATTGGTGATCTCGGTGGCGCGCCGGTAGTGGCAAAGAAACGGCACGTCGGCCAGTACTGCCTGTACATCGGGGAGCAGTCCGCCGACGGCCAGCGCGAGACCGCCGCCCTGGCTGCCACCCACGACTGCGACGCGCTTGCTATCAACGGCGGGGTGTGAACGCGCTGTTTCCACCGCACGTACAGCATCCGTCATGAGACGCCGGTAGTAGTAGGTGTGGGGGTCCAAGATGCCGCGTGTCATAAAGCCGGGGTAGGAAGGCCCAGTGCCGACCGGGTCGAGATCGACGGTATCACCCGGCGACCAGGCACTGCCTTGACCGCGCGTATCCATAACTAGATGGGCATAGCCCTGACTGCTCCACAGGAGCCAATCGACAGGGAAGCCCCGACCGCCGCCATAGCCCAGGTACTCCACCACGCAAGGCAAGGGCGCAGTTCGCTGGCGGGGTAATAGCAGCCAACCTTTGACCGGCTGCCCCCCGTAACCGGGAAAGGTGACGTCAAAGGCCTCTATGGTACGAAAACCGTAATCGACCGGCTCGAAGACTGGCTCCAGCGCGAACGTCCGCGCCTCCGTCAGGGTTTGCATCCAGAAGGCATCGAAATCGGCCGGCTCTTCGCGGGACGGGCGGTAAACCTTTAGCTCTTCCAGCGGCATGTCAAAAAAGGCCATCATCTTCTCCATCTATCGTTTCTATGCTAGCATACGGCTAGTATTTGGTGTAGCCAGTTATTCTGCGAAGAGGAGTAGTGCATGAATCCAATGGCCCACTCTGCAGCGCAGCAACAGGCCGGGCTTTGTAAGCGTTCGCTCATACCCTTGCCGCTCGGCGCAATTAAGCCCGGCGGCTGGCTGCGTGAACAACTCCGCATCCAGGCCGACGGCCTGTCGGGATACTTAGATGAATTCTGGCCGGATGTAGCACGAAGCCGTTGGATCGGGGGCGATGCCGAGGGCTGGGAGCGAGGACCATACTGGTTGGATGGCGTAGTACCGCTGGCCTTTTTGCTGGACGATGAAAAGCTCAAGGCCAAGGTCCGGTACTGGGTCGATCAGATTGTCAGTCAGCAAGCGCCGGATGGCTGGCTTGGTCCGGTGCTCGATGCCCAGTATAGCTATCCATATGATGCGTGGCCGCGTTATGTCGTGCTCAAAGCCCTCATCCAGTATCATGAGGCGACCGGCGACGAGCGCATTCCGCAGGTGGTCAAGCGCTTTCTCCAGAAGCTCGCACAGCTGCTACCTGAACGTCCTTTGCGCTCGTGGGCCATGTACCGCTGGGCCGATCTGGTGCTCAGTATTCACTGGCTGTATGAACATAGCGGTGAAAGTTGGCTGCTTGACCTCGCGAGCAAGGTGCAGGAACAGGGCTTCGACTGGCGTGGTCACTTCGCCCGCTTCCCTTATCGCGATAAATCAAGGCGCGAGGAGTGCGATTTGCGCACACATGGGGTGAACAACGCCATGGCCATTAAGACACCCGGCGTGTGGTACCGCCAGTCGGCTGACCCGGCCGATCATGACGCCGTTGGGCACATAATCGCCATGCTCGACCGCTATCATGGGCAGGCGACTGGCGTATTTACCTGTGATGAGCATCTGGCAGGACGCAACCCGTCGCAAGGAAGCGAGCTATGCACCGTCGTGGAATATATGTATTCGCTTGAGACGGCCTTGCCGATGGTGCCGCAGGTTGAGCTTGCGGATCGCCTAGAGAGCCTGGCCTTCAATGCTCTGCCCGCTACGCTGAGTCCCGACATGTGGTCGCACCAGTATGACCAGCAGGTCAACCAAGTCCAATGCCGTGTAGAGCCTGACCACCTGTACACCAGCAACGGAGCAGACGCCAATCTGTTTGGGCTGGAACCGCACTTTGGCTGCTGCACTGCGAATATGCACCAGGGCTGGCCCAAGTTCGCCAGCCACCTGTGGATGCGCTCAATCGATGGTGGGCTCACGGCCGTTAGCTACGCGCCCTGCACAGTCACAACGAGGATTGAGGGCGTACCTGTTCGCATTGAGGTCCAGACCGATTATCCATTCGACGAAACGTTGCGTTTTACCATCCAGACCGATCGTCCAATCCAGTTTCCGCTCCACCTGCGAATTCCGGCTTGGGCAGAAGGTGCTACCCTCGACATCGGAGATGACGTGCCGGTTGCAGCGCAGGCAGGCACGTTCCATCGCACGGAGCGCGTATGGCAGGATGGTGTCACGCTGATCTTACGGTTGCCACAACAGGTACGCGTTGCCAAAGGGTTCAACAACAGCATCGCGATATACCGTGGTCCGCTGTTGTTCGGCCTGGCCATCGGCGAGGCATGGCAGCAGGTTGGTGGTGAACTGCCCCACGCCGATTGGGAAGTAACACCAACGACGGCCTGGAACTACGCCTTGCAACTTGATCCCGCTACCCCTGAGACGTCGATCCGCTTTGAAAGCCACGGCGTGGGGCGGCAGCCATTCTCGCCAGATGGTGCGCCCATATCGGCCAAGGTGCTTGGTCGGCAGGTGCCGGCTTGGATGGTCGAGCATAATGCGGCGGGGACTCTGCCGCTTAGTCCGGTTACCTCGGAGCAACCGCTAGAGGAACTGACGCTGCTGCCGTATGGGTGCACCAATTTACGAATCGCTGAGTTCCCCTGGCTCGTTAGCCAAACATAGAAAGGAATACTGCCATGCTTTCATCCCCGAGCCTCAATCAGTTAGCCAACGAACGCCAACTCGTCCCGTTTGCCTCGTGGGACGCGCCGACATCACGCGCGGGCTATTTCACGCTGCCGCTGACCGAAGAAGCGCAACGCTTCTTTGAGGAGCAGGGCTTCCTAGTCATTGAGGACGCGCTCTCGGCGACTGAAATCGACGCGTTGAACCATGAAGCGGCAACGATATGCCGGGGCGACCGAGGTGCGCTCAAGGGCGTGACACCGGCTGCGGAGGGGGAGTCCGATACCGAGGTCATGCGCCGCTACCTGTGCATTCACTTCCCACACAAACTGTCGGACGAGATGTATAGGACGCTCGCGCTGCCGCCGATTGTTGAGGTTCTGACCGGCGTCATCGGTCCAAATGTTAAAGCGATGCAGTCCATGCTGTTCATCAAGGCTTCGGGCAAGCCTGGGCAAGCCTGGCATCAGGACGAATTCTTTATTCCTACGCGGGATCGCTCGCTGACCGGCGGCTGGATGGCGCTGGATGATGCCACGGTAGAGAACGGCTGTCTGTGGGTGATCCCCGGTTCGCACCGTCACGGCATTATCTGGCCGCAACACACGCACAACGACCAGCGCTTCGACTGTACCGGCGAAGCAATTGCGTTTCCGTACACGGACGATGACGGCGTCCCGGTAGAGGTTACAAAAGGCAGCATCGTGTTCTTCAACGGCTACCTGCTCCACCGCTCACTGCCGAACTATGCCCCCGACGGCTTCCGGCGCTCGCTGGTCAACCATTATATGAGTGCCGAGTCGCTGCT
>JBBRHB010000139.1:0-9928 GCA_038223355.1 Chloroflexales bacterium | reverse complement strand
GTCTTCGCCGCGCAGCTTGATTGGCTGATCAAAGCAGGCTATACCACGGTCTCGCTCGACGACGTTTATTATGCCCTCATGTTCGGCTTTGCGTTGCCATCCAAGCCGGTGGTGCTAAGTTTCGATGATGGGTACCGTGACTTTTACCTCAACGCTTGGCCGTTGTTGCGAGCACGCCATATGCAAGCGACGATCTTTCTGATCAGCGATGTCATCGATCAGCCGCCCTACCTGACGTCAGCGATGGTCCGTAACTTAGCGGCCTCGCCCTTGATCACAGTTGGTGCGCATACACGTACACACCCAACGCTGGCCACACTGAGTGCAGCCCAAAGCCTTGATCAGCTCATCGGTAGCAAGCACAAGCTTGAGCAACTGATCGGGCGGCGGATCAACCACTTTTGCTATCCTTATGGCAGCTACAACGAGACAACGCTCAAGCAGGTTATGGCCGCCGGCTTCAGAACGGCGACAACGACGCATGCAGGGCGTATTCATGACCTCAATCGCTGGACCTGGACACGGTTGAGTATCAAAGGGGGACAGGGGTTGCCGGAGTTTATTGCTACGCTCGGAGGGGCCTAGCCATATCCATATTTCGGCAGTTGAGCCGGATATCAGAAGGCGACACAGCTCCATGCTGCGCCGCCTTTCTGTATATCGCAGTCGAGACCTAATGCGCGGGCGCGTCACTCAAGTAGTGGCGGAGCCAGCCGATCTGGGCTTGCCCAGCCGTAAGCTGGCTGGACGATGCGCTAAGGCCGTGCCCCTCACCCTTGAAGAGCAAAAAGGTCGCGGGTACGTTGTTAGCCGTAATTTGATCATGGAAGTTAGCCGAGATTTGCTCTGGCAAGAAGTCGTTGGTGCCGGCGAAGATCAAGGTCGGCGTGCGAACCTTGGCGGCATTGTAAATTGGCGAGTCTTTGGTGTATTCGGCCCCGTCAATCGTTGGTGACCGCCCTTCCAGATAGGAAATGAAGGGCGTGTACCCAAATTGCCACTCGTTGAACAGATCGAGCAACGTGCACTGCGTATTAGCTGCCGCATACACGTCAGGATGGCGGGTAATGCTCTGGCTGGTAAAGTAACCCCCGTAGGAGCAGCCGGTAATCCCGACGTGCCCTTGGCTGGTATATCCACGCGAAATCAGCTGGCTAACAACCTCAACTTGCTCGTCAATATCGATTGAGCCAAAGTTGCGCCCATTCGCCAGATCATTATAGAATTCCGGCCCGAAGCCCTCACGTCCGGCCAGCGGCAACACCAACACGGCGAAACCGAAGTTTGGCAGTAAGTTAAAGGGTTGCTCGACGTTGCTAGCCCACTCATTGGTGATCGTGCCGCCTGGACCACCTTGCTGCCAGACCACCAGGTTGGTGTGCTGGGGCGGGAAAGGCGCATTTGCAGGCTGGAGTACGTAGCCGGTGCGCCGGGCGCCGCTTGCCAGCACAAAGCTTACCGCGTCGGCCCGAATGTGATTCATGTCGCGGACTGGCCCATTCACAAAGGTCAGTTCGAACAGTGCAAGCCCCTCCCACTGTAAGCGGTAGAGCTCATAGGGCTGCTGGAACGAGGAGTAGTTGAAGACCAACTGGTGCGACTGGTGCGTCGCGCGCACCTGATAGTAGGTGCCCTCTTCTTGCGAGATCTGCCGGAACTCGCCCGACACACGATTATAGTAGAACAGTTTATAACTTAATCCAACGGCGGCGTTAATAATCACTTCATCTGGTGAGACGAAAGTCGAGAATGAGGCATTCGGGGCATTGATCTCAGGGCGATCGACCGTCTTTTGTTGGCGACCCGCCACATCATAAAAGCGCAGGTACGAGCGATCTGGAAACAAGTAAGTGGGATAGCGCCGCCCGACCAGTTCTGCAGGATGCTGCATCTGAGTCATCAAGGTTTGCCCATCGGTACTCCAGGCAGCACCCGCGAAGATGTCACCATTGCCGCCAGCAGCATGGAGAAAAGCTGGTCGGAGATCATGATGTGCTAGATCGAACGCATCGACCACATTGCCCTGGAAGAACGGGTTGTTAGCCGGCGCGAAATTTCCCAACCCATCTTGCGTCGCGATATCCGACAAGAGATTGCCTTCACGTCCAATTTGGGGAATCGTCATGCGTGTAAAGGCGAGCTTTGAGCCGTCGGCACTCCAGGTGGGCTGACTGGCAATTCCACTACCTGCGGGTAACTCTTCCAGGCGCACAACCTCTTGAGAGTTAAGATCAAATGAGAGGAGCGCCACTTTTGAGGGTGAAACCTTGATATCTACTTGATTGGTATCGAAGGACGCCGGTCCGACCCGGTCGAAGGGCGCTCGCGGCATTGTGATGGTGAACGGCGACGGCGTATAGCGCTGGGCGTTCGTCTGTGCTGCTTGGTTCTCCTGCACGACCAGTACGCGCGTGGCATTGGGTGATAGACTAATCGGGAAGCCCGGCAAGTCAAGTGTGGAGGTTACTGTCGTACCTGAGTCGCGGTTAAGCGCTACCAACACGGGCGCACCATCGTTACCATCATCTTGCGAGATATAGACAGCGGTGTGAGCATCGCGCCAAGCGACATTACTTAACAGTGGGAACTCAAGCCGAACGGGCTTAAACGACCCATCGCTCACGCCGACAAACGCGAGTTGCTGCCGACCCTGGCGACCCACGGATGTCAGAATGACGGCATCATCCGGGCTTACGTCACTCAGGATGCGAGGAAATACTGTGCCTTGGAGACTGGCCAGCTTTTTGGCTTCGTCGGCTGCCAGCGTCGGAGCCGGTGGGTGACGCGGGTCGATGACGAAGATTTTTGCCGCAGCCGGAGCTGCACTGAAGGCAAACACGACCAACAGAATAAGCGTGATCCAGCGGCGTCGCATACATGATCCTTTCAGGAACGTATAGATTGCCCCTCTAGGATAGTTTTGCTGGCCACGGGGAGGGGTAATAAAAACTATAACACATGGGGACAAATCTTAGAGCAGCGATAACTGTTCAGCAGCAGCGGCGGGCGGTGGTGGCAAAGGATGAAAGCCATGCTCTGTCGCCCACACCTCATCTGGTCCAGACCAGCGAAAGCAGGCTAGATCGACGCGCTGGTTTGCTACAAAGCCGATACCTTCCGCGACCAGCAGGTGCTGCTGACTAATACCTTTCGTGCTAATGCCACCTTGGGCATTAATCACGCGTTGCCAGGGCACCGTCACCGTTTGATCCTTGGGAATGGCATTTAAGGCGAAGCCCACAGTTTGCGCATCGCAGCCACCTCCGACGATCTTGGCCACATCACCATAGGTACTTACCATACCGCTGGGAATCAAACATACGACTTCATAGATGCGTTGTTTCAATACTTCGGGTACGTCCTGTTGCATATGCTTGTCCATGTCGTTCAAAGCGGCCCACGGGTTTGCCATGCCACTCTCGTTCAAGTATTATACGGTTCGAATCACTTAGGAACGAATAGTTCGATGACCGATACCGTTATACAACTTCGAAATTTACATAAATCGTATGGTCAGTTGCATGTATTGCGTGGCGTTGATCTTGACATAACCGAAGGGGAGGCTTTTGGCCTCCTTGGTCAGAACGGGGCCGGTAAGTCGACGCTCATCCATTCGCTTTTGGGTTTGCTCAAGCCTGACGATGGGACAATCAGGATTTTTGGTAGTCGTGACTTAGAGCAAGTAGTCAAGAATATTGGCTATTTGCCGGAACGAACCACCTATCACTTGCAATTCACTGCGCACGAGTATCTCCGCATGCTAGGAGCCCTATCCGATCTGCGTGGTGCTCAGCTACGTGAGCGGATCGATGCTGTACTTGATCTTGTTGGAATCGAAGGTGCCGCTGACCGCCGTTTAGGTACCTATTCGAAGGGTATGCTGCAACGGCTGGGGCTGGCCCAGGCGATCCTGCACGATCCCGCTTTGCTCATCGTGGATGAGCCGGCTTCGGGCCTGGACCCCGGTGGCCAGCGTGATATGGCACAACTCCTGGCACGGCTTCACAAAGCCGGTCATACCATCTTGTTGTGTACACACCAACTAACTGAAGTGACGCGCTTATGTAATCGCGTCGGCGTCCTGGCTGGTGGGCGACTGGATCGCGTGGCTACCGTGGCGGATCTTGAAGGTCAGGGCCGCAGCATGACGCTGCGCGTCGCTGATTTGCCGGCAGAAGCGGTGCCCATGCTCGAAGCGCTCGGACCCAACGTACGTTGCACACGCACCAGTGTCGTGCTCTTCCCAGCATCAGAGCAACTCCAGCATGATTGTTTAGCCATCTTACTCGACTATAGCGTGCATATTCTAGCGATGACACCGGCTGCCGACGCACTGGAGCAGTTTTACCTGAGCGCCATCAATCAAACGATCCTCCCCCCCACTCGCCCCGCCGATCCATCGGCCCCTGAAGTATTGCTTGAAACGCTGGTCGTAGGAGGTGAGCAGTGACGATGCTCCGACGAATTACCAGCTGGACCCGCTTTGTTTTGACTGAGTATGGTCGTAGCGGTCGTATTCTGATCGAGTTGACGATTACGATTGCCTTGTGGGGCCTGTTTCTCCAAAAATACAATACAACGACTGCGCAGCTCTTTTCGCTGACGGGCTTGTTTACAATGGTGTTGGCCCTGTATACAACCTCATCCATCTTAGGCTTGGGCGACCGTGCTCAGAACTACATTGTGCTGACACGACCACTGGGCCGGCGCGGCTTTCTGCTTGGCCTATACAGTGCAGCGGTGCTCCTGGTCTGGGCTATGGGGGCAATTGTGATCGCCCTAACCGCTATCCTTAACCGCCCTCCGGGCTTCGGCCTACCACAGCTCTGGTATGGCTCATTGCCGCTGCTGCTCAATGTGACCCTTATCAGTGCCGTGACGCTGCTTCTATCATCGCTGGTTGTGCGAAACATTCCGCGCTTGCTGCTGCTCGCGATTCTTGCGATTGCCTTGTACAGCAACACCTGGAACTTGTCGCCAGTCTTTCGCTATCTTTCCCCCTTGCAGTCGCTCTTCAGCCGCTTAATCCAGCCCGCGATCGCCGGCCAGCGTTTGGCCGTGAGCCGAGATTACTCCGGTGGGGGATTGTTTGTGCTGGTGGCACAGTTCGCCCTCAGCCTGCTCCTGGTTAATCTGGCCCTACTGTCGTTCGGCAAGCGTGAGTTAATTCTGGGTAAGAAGTAGCGACGGCTGCCTTACTCCTCCATTGAGTCCCAGTCGGTCCCCGTCGCGAGATGGACTTCCAGCGGCACGGTGAGTTCGGGATAAACCTCGGACATGGTGGCTTGGACGAGCTGGCGGACTTCCGCTACTTCGGCATCCGGCACTTCGAGCACGAGTTCATCGTGCACCTGGAGCAGCATCTTAGCACCTAGTGCGCGGCGGACTAGCTCATCATGAAGCCGCACCATCGCCATCTTGATCAAGTCGGCGCTGGTCCCCTGGATCGGTGCATTGATCGCTTCACGCTCTGCCGCCTGACGCCGCGCGCCATTCGTTGATGTAAGCTCGGGCATATAGCGCCGCCGGCCCAGGAGCGTTTCAACATACCCCTGGTTGCGGCCCTCTTCTAACGTGTGGTCAAAAAAAGCACGCAGGCCGGGGTACGTCTCAAACAACCCCGTGATCAACAGCTGTGCGTCGCTACGACTAAGGTCGGTCCGCGCTGAAAGACCGAAGGAAGAGATGCCGTACACTGTACCAAATACGGTCATTTTCGCGATTCGGCGCTGATTTTTCGTAATCTGAGTGATTGGCACACCAAACAGACGCGCGGCAGTGGCCGCATGAATATCTTGCCCTTGCTTGAAAATCTCAAGCAGCGCCGGGTCCTGCGTCGTGTGGGCCAGGATGCGAAGCTCGATCTGTGAATAGTCGGCGGCGAGCAGCTGGCGGCCAGGCTCAGAGACGAAGGCGCGCCGGATCTCGCGGCCTTGCTCGCTGCGAATCGGAATATTTTGGAGATTTGGGTCCTGGCTTGATAATCTCCCTGTGCTCGAACCTATCTGGTTATACGAGGTATGCACCCGATTCTGCTTATCGACCAGCAACGGCAGAGCGTCGATATACGTCGACTTAAGCTTGGTTAGCTGACGGTACTCCAGAATCAAATCGATGATCGCATGCTCTCCGCGTAACTTATCGAGCACATCGGCCGTAATCGAGTAGTGGCCACTCTTGACCTTGCTCAGGCCCGCCGTCGGTAGCTGGAGCTTGTCGAACAAAATGTCACTGACTTGCTGGGATGAACCCGGATTAAAGGACTGTCCCGCCAGCACGGTAAGCTCCTGCTCAATCTTTTGCAGCCGGTGATACATTTGTGTCGATAGACCTTGTAACACTCCGACATCGATCTTGATGCCAGCCCACTCCATGTCAGCGAGAACCGGAATGAGTGGCATCTCAATCGTCTCGAAAATATGTTGGATGCGCGGCAGGGCGGCCAATTGCTCGGCCAGATGACTATACAGCCGCAGCGTGATGTCGGCATCCGCCCCTGCATAGGCTGTGGCACGATCAAGGGGCACTGTATCAAAAGTAGTTTGCGCTTTGCCGGTGCCAATCAACGTCGTGATTTCGGTCATCTCAACGTCAAGTTCGTATAGGGCCAAATCTTTCAGCCCTCCTCGTTTGCCTAGCAACTGGGCAGCAATCATGCTATCGAAGACCACGCCCTGCACTTCACAGCCCCAGCGGCGCAAGACCAGCATATCGAACTTAGCATTATGTCCGATTTTGGGTCGCTTGCCATCCTCTAGCAGTGGCTGCAGCGCTGCCTGGATCGTCTCGGCTGGCAACTGCTCGACATCAGGCCCGGTGTGCGCGACGGGCAGGTACCAGCCCGCTCCCGGCTCCGTCGCAAACGAGAAGCCAACGAGATCCGAGCGGAACTCGTCTAACCCATTGGTCTCAGTATCGAAGGCAAAGTGTGGCGCAGCTTGCAACGCGGCAACGAGCTCGTTCAGCTGCCTCTCTGTCGTCACACTTTGGTACGTGCCGAGGGTGGCTGTTACGCGATTGCCGCTCGCAACTGGAGCGGCGGTCGTGGTCACGGTGCTAGTGGCACTCCCACCAAAGACGGCATCGATATCGAACATATCGGTCTGATCGGTCGTTTTTGCAACTTTAGGCTTCGCCTTTTTGAGTTTGTAGTTGGCATCGGGTGGTGCGGCCGCTGGCTCTACCGGCCCGGGTGTTCCGACCTCAGGCAGCTTCGAGATCAGCCGACCAAATTCGAGTTCACGAAACAGGGCAATGACACTGTCACGGTCATAGTCACGCACCCGGCATTGCTCCAAGTCAAGTTCAACCGGCACATCACAGCGGATCGTCGCCAGTTGTTTTGACAACATCGCAATCTCGCGCTGCCCGGTGAGGACTTTTTGAAAGCGCTTCGGCACCTCGTCTAGGTGGTCGTAAATCGTCTCGACCTTGCCGAACTGGTTAAGCAGCGTAATCGCACCCTGCTCACCAATGCCCTTCACGCCCGGAATATTATCCGAGGCATCGCCTTTAAGGCCGCGTAGATCGGTCAACTGCTCGGGCCGTAAGCCGCCATAGCGCTCGGCCACGACGGCCACATCATATTCTTTGATCTCCTGCGCCTGCCGGTAGGGCACCGATAAGAGTACGTGGACGTGGTCGTTGACCAACTGCAGCGTATCGGTATCGCCCGTCAGAATAAAAGTGTCGAACTGTTGAGCGGTTGCCTGCGTTCCCAGCGTTCCGATCACATCATCCGCCTCATAGTTGGGAGCGACATAAATCGGGATATTAAGTGCCGTCAGCACCTGTTTGATGCGCTCCAGCTGCGCATGAAATTCGTCCGGTGCCTCACCACGCCCGGCTTTATAGTCGGCAAAGTCGTCATGGCGGAACGTGCGGCCCATGTCAAACGAGACCGCCGCATACTCGGGCATCATTTTTTGTAGCTGGGTTAGTACAATCTGCAGGAAGCCAAAGATGGCATACGTGGGTTCACCCGTGGCGGTGCTGCGTAAGTTTGCATCGCGCAACGCGTGGAAGGCGCGAAACGCCACCGCATGTCCATCTACCAGCATCAGTTTCGGTTGTGCCATCAGGTGCATCCTTGTCTCTGAGCTAGCAATTATACTGAACATCATTCGGGCAAAGCAAACAGATGTGCCGTAGCTTCGCCTTCTGCGGCAAGCGTAAACTCGGACGTGCTATAATTCTTAAATACAGACGCAGAAGCATGTCACTTTAACAGTTTTTTTACAGCTTCCGCTTGGAGCACACGCTATATGGGTATTTTTGGACGCCGCGATGGGGTCAATGAAGCGGCCGTAATGGCTGCGCTTGGTACCGTGCAAGAACCGGAGCTGGGTGGCGATCTCGTTAGCCGTAAGATGATTAAGGATCTGGTGATCGAGGGTGGCCAGGTCATGTTCACGGTTGAGTTGACGACGCCCGCCTGTCCGCTGAAAGATCAAATCGAGAATGAGTCACGCGCCGCCGTTCTGCAGGTCAAGGGTGTAACCGCCGTAACGGTCAAATTCTCGTCCAACGTTCGTGCGCGACCGGGGCTGTTCGATAAAGCCGGTATTCCAGGCGTCAAAAATGTCGTAGCCATCGCATCCGGTAAGGGAGGCGTTGGTAAATCAACGGTCGCAGTTAATACGGCCATTGCTCTGGCCCAGTACGGTGCCCGCGTTGGCCTACTGGATGCCGATGTCTACGGCCCGTCTGCCCCGCTTATGACCGGTGCCTTAGGCCAGCCTGTGCCGGTGAACGGCAAACTGCAACCGCTGGAGGCCTATGATCTAAAAATTATGTCAGTCGGCTTCATGGTTGCTCCAGATCAGCCGATCATTTGGCGTGGGCCGATGGTCTCATCGTTGCTACGCCAGTTTTTGTATGAGGTGAATTGGGGCGAGCTTGATTACCTGATCATCGATCTGCCACCGGGCACTGGCGATATCCAGCTTACGCTTGCTCAGGCGATACCGTTGACCGGTGCTGTCATCGTAACCACGCCACAAGATGTGGCTTTATCTGACGTCGTGCGGGGAATCGAGATGTTCCGCAAGCTAAACGTGCCGATCCTAGGCGTGATCGAGAACATGAGCTATTTCGCCTGCCCACACTGCGGCGAGCGCTCCGAGATCTTTTCCCATGGCGGCGGTGAACGCACCAGTACACGTATGGACGTCCCTTTCCTCGGCGAGATTCCCTTGAGTATCGCGATTCGCTCCGGAGGTGATACCGGTAAGCCTGCTGTTACCAACGAGGCTCCCGAAGCCCAGGCCGAGGCCTTCCGTACTGTGGCCCGTACCCTTGCCGGACGCATTAGCGTGGCGGGGCTGGCATAAAAGGTTGTCATCGTGGCTAATGGGAAGATTGTGTCCCGCTAGCTGGAACTGAAAAAACTGCTTATGGCAACGATTCAACTATTCGATACACCGGCCAGCGCCTTTGCTCCTGCCGAAGACCAGTTTTACGGCCAGCGTGATGGCGCACTGGATTCGTTTGGCCGGCGTATTAACTACCTGCGCATTTCGCTGACCGACCGGTGTAACTTCCGCTGCGTCTACTGTATGCCTGAGCATGGCGCGCATTTCGCGCCCCGCGACGAGTTGCTGCATGACGACGAGTTGTTACGTGTGGTCGGGGCGGCAGCGGCCGTCGGCTTCGAGAAGATTCGTCTGACGGGTGGTGAGCCAACGATCCGGCGTAACCTCGTCGAGTTGATCCGCGGTATCAAGCAGACGCCCGGCATTCGCGAGATCTCAATGACCACGAATGCGCTCAAGCTGGCGCCGATCGCTGACGAGTTGAAAGAAGCGGGTCTGTCGCGGGTTAATATCAGCATTGATTCACTCCAGCCCGACAAATTTCGCTCTATGACGCGCGGTGGTGATCTGGCGCGGGTGTGGGCCGGCATCGAAGCCGCTGAGCGCGTGGGCTG
>JBBRHB010000138.1:0-9979 GCA_038223355.1 Chloroflexales bacterium | reverse complement strand
GCTAAGCTTCAGGGAGATAAAGTATGAGGGCAGATGTTCGCGATCTTGCAGCGAGTCGCGAGGAGACTGGGGCCGTGATGAACATGGGAGCGCGTCGGAGAGCCAAGTTTACCGATACCGTGGCGACGGTGGTAATGTCGGTAGCCTCGCTGTTGCTGGTCGTTGTGCTTTTCGGCGTGATTTTTTTGCTCCTGCGCGCGGGACTGCCGGCTCTCTCCTGGAGTTTCCTGACGACTGCTGGCTCGTTCGTTGACGTCGGCGGCGGCATCGGGCCCCAAATCTTTGTTTCTATGTATATTCTGGTCTTGTCGCTGCTGTTCACTACCCCGCTCGGTGTTGGTGCCGCGATCTATATGGCGGAATATGCCAAACCCGGGCGTATAACGACGCTGATCCGTTTTAGCACCGAAGCATTGGCATCTGTGCCATCAGTCGTTTTTGGCGTCTTTGGGGCGATCGTCTTTCTTACGACCTTTCACCTGGGCTTTAGTGTCTTGAGTGGTGCGCTAACCCTGACGCTGTTGAATCTGCCATTGATGGTCCGGCTGGCGGAGGACTCGATGCGTACGGTGCCCGAGTCGTATCGGGAAGCGAGCCTGGCGCTGGGTGGCACGCGCTGGGAAACAATTCGCAAGGCAGTTGTGCCGAGTGCAATACCGGGCATCGTTACGGCTATGGTTTTGACAGGCGGTCGCATCATCGGTGAAACAGCGCCTTTGATTCTGACGACCGGCACAACGATTTCCCCGAATGCTACTTATAGCCTGAATCCGCTCCAAACGGGTGAAACGCTAGCGGTACATGTGTGGGTGCTGAAGATCGTGGGCGTACCCGGTCTGCAGGATGCCCAAAAGGTAGCGAATGGTGCCGCAGCGGTCTTGTTACTGATTGTGCTGCTGGTGAACATCGGGGCGGCCTACTTTACGGGACGCCTTCAAAAACGTTTGAGTGGAACTGTTGGAGCACCGCGTGCCGGCGGGCGAAAAAAGGAGTAGTGCAATGAGCACGGCCTCAAGAGCAGCAGTGACGAGCCAAGCCCGTAGCACTACCCAAACGGACGCTCCAGAACTGGCGTTGCGCTTGGCCAATGTCAACCTATATTACGGTAACTTTCGTGCTGTCAAGGACGTGACCCTAGAGATCAAGGCGCGTGCGATCACCGCGATTATCGGCCCCTCCGGCTGTGGCAAGTCAACCCTGTTGCGTAGCCTTAATCGCATTAACGACCTTACGCCAAGCTTCCGGGCTGAAGGTGCGCTCAAGCTTGGTGACATCGACATTTATGCACCGACTACCGATCTCGTTGAGATTCGACGGCGAGTCGGGATGGTCTTTCAACGGCCCAATCCTTTTCCACAAAGTATTTTCGACAATGTCGCCTTTGGCCCTAAGCTCAATGGTAGGGTGCCGCGCCAACAACTGACGGAGGTCGTTGAGCAGTCGTTGCGGAGTGCCGCTCTGTGGGATGATGTTAAGGACAAGCTCGATCAATCCGCACTGGGTTTGTCGGGCGGTCAGCAGCAGCGTTTATGTATTGCGCGTGCGCTCGCCACACGACCTGAAGTGCTGTTGATGGACGAGCCGGCCTCAGCACTCGATCCGATTTCAACCCTGCGGATTGAAGAGCTGATTAACGACCTGAAACGGCGCTATACGATTGTGATTGTGACTCACAACATGCAGCAGGCTGCCCGGGCCAGCGATGTGACGGTGATGATGACGATGGATACGACAGATCGTGCCGGACATGTGGTTGAGGTTGGGGATACCAATCAAATCTTTACCAACCCGCGCGAGCGCCAAACTGAAGAATATATTACCGGCCGCTTCGGCTAGGGGCGGCAGCCTAGGCAGGCAAGCTCATCTGCCTGCATCGCAAAGAGTAGGCCTTAGCGTTATGGTACAACAGGCACACGCAGCGACTAACCAGGGGCCAGCCCTGCAAGTACGGACCGATCCGAGCCAAAACGCAGCCGTCGGTGCCGCACAACCGAAGATCGAAGCACGGCATTTCAACTTTTTCTATGGTGCTTTCAAGGCACTTGACGACATCAACATGGTAGCCGGCGAGCACCAGATTACTGCGCTGATTGGGCCTTCTGGCTGTGGTAAGTCAACTTTACTGCGGGCCATGAATCGCATGCATGATCGCACGCCCGGCGCGCACTGTGAAGGCCAACTGCTCCTCAATGGCCAGGACATTAATGCCGTGGAGGATCTCGTTGAGTTGCGCAAACGGGTCGGCATGATCTTCCAGCGACCGAATCCGTTTCCGATGTCCATCTTCGATAATGTCGCTTATGGCATGCAATTGGGCTCGCAGCAGGTGCCAAAACGTGAGATTCCTGAGCGAGTGGAACAGGCGTTGCGTGGTGCCGCTTTGTGGAACGAGGTGAAGGACAAAATCCGCCAATCGGGACTAGCCTTATCGGGCGGACAGCAGCAGCGTTTATGTATTGCGCGTGCGATTGCAGTGCGACCCGAAGTTATTCTGATGGACGAGCCTGCATCCGCCCTCGACCCAATCTCGACCTATAAGATCGAGGAGTTAATGTTTGCTCTCGAGCGTGAGTTCACTATTGTGATTGTGACCCACAACCTCCAGCAGGCCGCACGAGTCGCCGATCAGACGGTCTTTATAACGATGAATCCCGAAACTCGCGCCGGCTTTGTGGTTGAGGCCGGACCAACGGGCGAGCTGTTCCGCCGGCCGAAGGATCAACGTACGCAAGATTATATTACGGGCCGCTTTGGCTAGCTGAGGGCTCGGTTGATTGATACGTAATGATTCGTACGCTCTTTGATCACGAACTGTCTGAGGTCGAGCGTGCACTGGTGCAAATGCATCAGGAGGTTGATCGAGCGCTGGGTCGGGCACTGCGTGCGTATGAGTATGCCCAACGGGGGTCCGCTCAGGCACTGATCGCGGCTGACGGTGATATTAACGCACGCCGTGCGGGCGTCGAAGAAGCGGTGCTACTGCTGATTGCCCGCCAGCAACCCATCGCCCGTGATTTACGCGTTTGCATCGCAGCAATTGCCATTGCGGCCGACCTCGAACGCATCGGTGATTATGCGGCTGGGGTGGCTGCCCTCGTGCTGCGCGATAGTCCTACGCCTGACCCCATCCCAGAGTTGCACGAGTTATCTCAGCTCGTACGCACCATACTGTCGCAAAGCATCACAGCCGTCGTTGAGCGCGATACTACGGCTGAACAGCGTCTGGCGGTAGCCGACGACGAGGTTGATGAGCGCTATGCACAACTCCTAGAGAACAGTTTTACACCGCACTTCGCGGATAAGGCAAGCTTACGTCACTACGTGTATGGCTTGTTTGTGGCTCACAATCTAGAACGGATTGCGGATCGTGCAGTTAGCATTGCCGAGCGCGCCGCTTGGGTTGCGACCGGCCACCGTCGCAAATAAAGCCCACGGACCGCAATTCCTTTACCCCTTGGTCCCCTGCTTGCTGAAGTACTGATCCATAGTAGGGAGCAGTGTACATGGCACAGCAGCAAGGATCTGACGAACTTAAGTGGCGCATGGAGGGAGATGCCGGCGAGATTGCGGATATTCTGATGCAGTTTGCCCAAGAGCTTAGGCAGGGTGATATCAACGTGTGGAAAGGCCAGCGTGAGTTGCATCTTGATCCGTTCGGTCGTATCAGCTTCGCGGTTGATGCTATCGCAGACGATGATGGCCAAGAAGGGTTGCATATGAAACTGCACTGGACCTCGCAACGGGGAGGTGGTGATGCGCTCGGCGGCGGGGCCGCGTCCTCGGGTGAACCGCCCAGACCGATGTAATCTGGAAGGTGAAAGAGGTTCGCGCGTTGGCAGCGCCTCAACTTCCCCGTATACTGTAGCTATGCGCGTTATCACCGGAACTGCCAAAGGCCATCATCTGAAAGGTCCGCCGGATATGGGGACCCGTCCCATGCTGGACCGGGTTAAAGAATCATTGTTTGCGATCCTGGAGGGATATGAGGTCATTGAGGGACGGGCACTCGACCTCTTCGCCGGTACCGGATCACTCGGCATTGAATTACTATCGCGCGGTGCAACGTGGTGCGATTTTGTGGAACAGCGGCGGGATGTGTGCCAGGTCATCCGCGAAAATCTCAAGCATACGAAGCTTGAGCAGCTAGCGCGCGTTCATCAGCTGCCGGTTGAGCGCTATATTGAACATCCCCCCATAGAGGCCTATGCTATAATCGTGCTCGATCCGCCCTACGCGAGCCCGACGATTGAGGCGACGATCCAAAGCGTCGCAGACTCGCGGCTCGTGCGTGATGGCACAATTGTGGTGGTCGGCCACTGGCCACGCTTGCAATTGCAAACACAGTATGGTCAGCTTGATCAACTTACCTCACGGCGGATTGGTGATAGCTCGTTTTCGATCTATGAATATGTTAAAGGGTGACTCGTTAATGAGAGCGCAGCAGCATTTATGGTAGTAGCTGTATACCCCGGTAGCTTTGATCCCATCACGTTAGGGCACCTGGACGTAGCACGCCGGGCAGCATCGATCTTTGATCAAGTTGTGGTCGCGATCTATGATCGGCCGCTGAAAAATCTTTTGTTTTCGGCCCAACAGCGCGTCGCGCTCGTGCGCGAGGCGGTCGCCGATCTGCCGAACGTGCGCGTCGATACTTATTCCGAGTTGACGACGAGCTATGCCAAGCGCGTGGGTGCCAAAGTGATTGTGCGCGGACTGAGGGCTGCTACCGATTTTGAAAATGAGTTTCAGATGGCGCATATTAATCATCGTTTGCTGCCGAGTGTGCAGGTCGTTTGCCTGATGGCGAACCAAGAGCATACCTTTTTGTCTTCTAGTGCGGTTAAAGAGATCGCGGCGCTGGGCGGCCCGATTAGTGATATGGTGCCACCGGTTGTCGAACGCGCGCTGCGTGCTGTCTATCTGGAAAGGAAAGGGCAATGACCGAGCAGCCCCCGAAATCCGAAGAATTGCTCAAAACATTACTGGCGGATGACGCGCATCCGCAGCCAGTCGCGGCAAAAGTCGCGAACATCCCCACACATATTGCTGGCGATGACGAAGACGTCGACATGTTGATCGACGACCTTGAACACTTGGTCTCCGAGGCCAAGCGTGTTCCTTTCGGCAAAAAGCTGATGATTGATGAGGATCGCATGTTGGCGCTGATCGACCGTCTGCGTACCGCTGTACCAAATGAAGTTAAGCAAGCGCATCGCGTGCTGGACGAGCAGGAGCGCATTTTAAGTGAGGCGCGTGACCGTGGACGCCAAATGTTGACCGATCGTGGGCTACAGGCTCAGCTGGACGTTGAGCGTGACCAAGTGATCACACGTGCAACGGTCGAGGCCGATCGTATACGGGCGGACGCTGATAAATATGTGCGCAATGTGCTAGAGACGTTAAGCGAACGCTTGACCAAAGCTCAAAGCAGTGTTCAGAAAGGGCTTGAAACTCTTGATGCTCACGAGTAAAATGAGAACGACGTATGGAATATGAAGCCGTCATCGGTCTGGAAGTCCACGCTCAGGTGCTTACGAGCTCGAAAATGTTCTGCGGCTGTAGTGCGGATTATGCCAATGCTGCCCCAAACACGCATCTCTGCCCGGTTTGTTTGGGCTTGCCGGGATCGTTGCCCGTAGTCAATCAGCGCGCTACTGAACTGATCGCGCTCACCGGCCTCGCACTCAACTGCCGCATTAATCCAACCAATATTATTTCGCGCAAGCAATACTTCTATGTTGACCTTCCTGCTAACTACCAGCGGACACAGTACGAGGAGCCGATCTGTAGCCAGGGCTCGGTCATAATCGATGTCGGGGGTGAGCAGCGGCGCATCGGGATTACACGCGCACATATGGAAGAAGACACCGGCAAGCTGCAGCATGCCGCTTACGGATCCTTAATCGACTATAACCGTGCGGGTGTCCCATTAATGGAGATTGTGAGCGAACCAGACATTCGCTCACCGGAAGAAGCGCGTCTATACCTGCAAAAGATGCGGCAGATTTTGGTCTGGATCGGTGTTAACTCAGGCAATTTGGAAGATGGAGCCTTCCGCTGCGATGCCAATGTCTCGGTTCGACCGAAAGGGAGTACGACCTTTGGCACAAAGGTTGAGGTCAAGAACATGAACTCGTTTCGCAACGTCGAACGAGCTTTGCATGCCGAGATCGAACGCCAATCGAAGCTGCTCATGGCCGGTGGAACAGTGGTCCAGGAAACGCGCGGCTGGGATGAAGGACGCGCTACGACGGTCGGACAACGCTCCAAAGAGCAGGCACATGACTACCGCTATTTTCCCGAACCCGATATTCCCCCGATTCAGCTCTCGCCCGAGTGGATCGAGGCGCGGCAGGCGACACTCCCAGTATTACCCGATGAGCGCCGGCAGCGCTTCATAGCCGAGTACGGCCTCTCAAGCCAGGACGCCGGTTTGCTGACTGACGAGCGCGTCGTTGCCGATTATTATGAACAAGCCGTCGCCGCCGCTCCCGACCAGACGCCGAAGGCGATTGCCAACTGGATGACCGGGGAGCTGTTTCGCCTGCTGAATGATACTAGCGAGCCGTTGGATGTTGCGGCCGAGCGTGTGCCGCCGACGATGATCGCCGAACTACTCAGTCTGGTGAAAGATGGTACCGTAACCGGTGCGGTTGCTAAGCAGGTCTTTGAAGAAACCTTTCGCACGGGACAGCCCCCGGCAGCTATTGTTGAGGCGAAGGGCTTACGGCAGATCAGCGACACGAGCGCGATTAGCGAGCTAGCACGCAGCGCGGTGGCCGGGAATCCTAAGGCCGTTACAGAGTACAAAGCAGGCAAAAGCCAAGCGATCAAGTTTCTGGTCGGCCAAGTTATGAAGGCCTCCAAGGGCCAAGCCAATCCCAAGCTCGCCGAGCAAGCCCTGGCCGAGGTGTTGGCCGAGTAAGGAATAGGTAAAAGGGAGCTGCACCGCACTACTGATGTTCCGGAGGCTCCTGGAATTGCTCAACAGCCTCGATGAGATCGAGCAACTCGAACGGTTTCGCCACATAGCCAGCGGCGTTGACCTCTGCTGCCCAGCGGCGGGCATCCTGAGCCGCCGTCATGATCAAAACGGGCAGTGTAATGTCCCGTTCGCGCAGTGTTTTCGTAAAGCCCCAACCGTCGAGCACCGGCATGCGCATATCCAGCAGCAACAGTGTCGGCTGGACCTGATCGAGCATACGTAGTCCGTCTGCGCCATTCGTCGCTGTTGCAACATCATAGCCTTCGAAGCGCAAAATCCCAGCTACTGTGATGAGGATGGACGGATCGTCATCAATGACCAAAATCGGTCCGCTGCGGCGTTTGAGCGGCTCAATCGGTCGTGCGGGGGAGGGCGATATGGAAGGTTGTGCCTTGCCCGAGTTCGCTGGTTGCCCAGATGTGACCACCATGCTGCTCCACGATGCCCCGGCAGATGAAGAGCCCGAGCCCCATCCCCGAAAAGCGGCGGTCGTCGACATTCGATCCGCGGTGAAAGCGTTCGAACAGTGTGGGCAAATCGGCTGGGGGAATGCCAATCCCCTGATCGGAGACGGTAAGCCGTGCATCAGTTGCTTCCTCCCATACATGAACCCGGATGTCGCCACCATCGGGACTATACTTTACCGCATTCTCAATCAAATTCTCGATCAATTGGCTCATGCGCTGTGGATCGTACATGCCACTCACGGGGCCCGCAGCTTCCACGGTACAGGTAGGCTGAGCGGAGGTCTGGTGGCTGCAGGCTTCCCGTACCAGAGCTGTGAGGTCGATCTCTTCGCGTCGGCCCACCAGTTGGCCCTGTTCGACCCGCGAGGCATCCAGCAAATCAAGTACGAGGCTGCGCAAGCGCAAGGCTTCTTTAACCAGCCGCTGGAGGCCAGTAATGTCCGCCGGGGCGTCGGGGCGGCGAAGTGCCCGACGTTCCATTAACTGAGCCTGGGCGACCAGCGTCGTAAGGGGCGTCTTGAGATCGTGAGCCGCCGCCGATAGGAAATCATCTTTGAGGCGTGTGGCCTCCTCGCGGGCATGCACGCGGGCGGCCTCATCGATTAAAGACCGGCTTTCGAGGACGACCGCTGCTTGGTCGGCCAACAACTGCACGAGGGCGAGGTCGTCATCGGCAAAGATCACCGTATGCGGGGAACTTATGGTGAGGACCCCCAGCCGTTTCTCGCCGGCCGTGATGGGGGCGATGAGCAAGGCCGTTGATAGCGTGGCGCGGGACAATGCGGCATATTGAGGATAATCGCGCGGTGTGTCAGGCGAAAAGACCGGCTCTTGCCGCAGAAAGGCTCGGCCAGCAGGATAGTCATCTTTGACCGGAAACTGCCTGAGGTCGCCTTCAACCACAAAGTGGAGTTGTTGTGTAGCTGCATCAAAGAGCCCTACACTCGCGCGCCGGGCTCCTAAAGCGGTCGCTGCGCCCCGTTCTACTTCCTCAATAATCGCTTGGGTCGTTGGCAGGCGGGGGAGCAGCGCTGCTCGTCCTAAGAAGGCGCGAAGCTCCGGCTCTTGCCAAGCACGCCGCAAGAGGGACGGCGGTGCAAACCCCAGGAAATAGCTAATGCCACAACCTAAACCTGCAAAAGCAGACACGAGCATCCAACCGCTGCCTAACCTCGTTAGGCCCAAGACAATGATATCGGCTCCCAGCAACACGGAGCCTGTGGCAGCAGCACGCAAACGCCGCCGAGTAACGCCCGTCACCTGGCGCGCCGCTCGCACGAATGCGATGCCCGCGTACAGTTGGAGCAGCACAAAGTAGGCGATTTGGAGTACCGTCAGCCAACCGGGGAGCGGTTGTGCTAGAACAAATAAGGGAATACAGAGCGCAATAAGCAGGACCGGTGCGCCAGCCAGCAGCGCGACCGGAACATTGGCAAAATCGTCGACTAGTCGTAGCAACAGGTACGAGATCGATAGAATCAGGCTGCCGCTGAGAGCATTAAACCATGCGGGCATTGGCGAGCTACTGGTAAGTGAGATCAACCCGAGGAGAATGACGAGGGCGGGCACGCCAAATAACAGCGCAATATCAATATTAGCGCGTCGTGGCCGGTTGATTGCCCGTATCAGCGTCGATACAAAGATGAGCAGAAAGACGAGCCAACTCAAATATTGGAGGAGGGCTTCTGCACTCATGCTGCTTGTGCCTTGGCGGACTCGACGTTAGCAAGTGACGTGGTCATGGGCACTAGTGTACACCAGGACTGAAGGCTGTCTGATGGCGGATAAATGGCATGTGGTACAATGTCCTTACATCTGCAATCTGTTGGGATAGGGTGCTATTATGGAAACCTCAACCTGGAAAACAAAAGCAGGCCTAGCGCAAATGCTCAAGGGCGGCGTGATCATGGATGTCGTGACGCCCGAGCAGGCCCGGATTGCCGAAGAGGCGGGGGCCGTGGCTGTGATGGCGTTGGAGCGTGTGCCCGCCGATATTCGTAAGCATGGTGGCGTGGCGCGCATGAGCGACCCCGAGATGATCCGCGGCATTATCGCGGCCGTTACTATTCCGGTCATGGCTAAAGCCCGTATCGGCCACTTTGTGGAAGCCCAAGTGCTTGAGGCGTTGGGCGTGGATTATATTGATGAGTCCGAAGTACTTACGCCGGCTGACGAAGATAATCATATCAACAAGCATAAATTTAAGGTTCCCTTCGTGTGTGGGTGCCGGAATTTAGGCGAGGCGCTGCGCCGGATTAGTGAAGGCGCCGCCATGATTCGCACCAAAGGGGAAGCGGGTACCGGGAATGTTGTGGAGGCCGTGCGGCATGCTCGCCAACTGCACGCCGATATTCGCCGTATCCAGTCAATGGATGAGGACGAGTTGTTTGTGGTCGCAAAACAACTGCAGGCCCCTTATGAGCTCGTGCTGCAAGTGCGTGAACTGGGCAAGCTCCCAGTCGTGAACTTTGCGGCCGGCGGTATTGCAACGCCAGCCGATGCCGCCTTAATGATGCAGTTGGGTGTC
>JBBRHB010000137.1:0-9993 GCA_038223355.1 Chloroflexales bacterium | reverse complement strand
TTCGGTTATACCAAGCGTTTTGGCATTACTTATGTCGATTACACCACGCAACAACGTATTTTGAAGGATAGCGGGCGCTGGTACCAAAGGGTGATCGCCGAAAATGCGAACGTGGAGCCGCTGTAGCACTGCGTCGGCACTACAAAAGAGAGCATCGACGAGATACCTCAGCCAGCTGCGAGTAAGGCCGTACTGACCGGCTGGCTCTTGCGCAAAAGCCAGCCGCTGTCGGCGGTGCGGGTGCCCATGATTGCCCAAGCCGTCGTCGTGTCGGGATCGTACCATACCAAGCAGCCCGAACCACCGGTATGACCGAAGGAGCCAAGCGGAACTTCTGCCGGGATCCAGTGGGGCGTCTTCACGCCCCGTAGTTCAGGTCCTAGGCCCCACGGGCAGACCGGCCACAAGAGCGGTCCGCCAAAGCCACCACCCAGGCCAAACGTCTGGTTCTCCGTCGCCGCGTGACGCGTGCGGGGCTGCAGAAACTGCGTCCGCCAAGGCGCGAAGGCGCGTACCAGTCGGAGCACACCACCAAGCGTGGTGACCAAGCCGGCCCAGGGCAGCCCTAGTGACCGCCAGAAGGCCGAGTTAAATGGCTCTAGCCGTGACCCCCGATGGATGCCGCGCACGTCAGCGAGGAGCATTGGTGCTCGCAGTGGCTCCCTTCCCAGATAGCCCTCCACAGCGAGAGGCTGGAGGACTAGCGCTTCAAGCGCGTCGGAGAAACGCTGACCGCACTGCTGCTCGACGACCAGGGCCAATAGACCATAGCCCACATTGCTGTACTGAACGCGAGTTGCCGGTGCGGCGACGAGCGGCGTACCTAGACAGGCTCTCGCAAGGCCAGCCCAGGAGAGATCATCCCGATAAGGAGCATCCGCCGGCGCAACCTCGAGCGGTAAGCCCGCGCTATGGCTAAGCAGAGTGCGTATCGTCACACCCGGCCGGGATGCAGCCGCGTGGGGCAAATAGTCGCCAAGTGGCGCGTCAAGCACAAGAGCAGATCGATCGAGAAGCCGCAGCACGGCCAACGCAGTTGCAAGCTTGGTGATCGAGGCGACAGGGAACAGACTGTCGCTGCCAAGCGGCGCGCCGGCAGCGTCGGTCCCGACGAAGAGGAGCTGCGGTGCGGCCTGACCCCGTGCCACAGCTACACCGATGCCTGGCAGTTGGGCATTCCTGATGACGGCCTGCATCGCCTCGATTACCTGTGCGGGAAGACCCATCCTCGCGCTTCCTTATTGAACGGGATCATCCGGTGGGGCAGCCTGCGGCAGCACCGCCACCACCGTTTCGCCAGGCCGTAACACACGCATGCCCCGGCCATCGAGAACGATCTCACGTAGCATGTGATCATAGCCGGTAAAGTGCATTTTCAAGATTGCGAGCATCCGGTGCAAGCGGTTAGCGGTCAGCTGTTGTTGCACGACCAGGATATTTTCAGCCAGTAACAACAATGGCGCATCCGCTACCTCTAGCCCGAAGCCGGCGAAGCCTTCAATGTCCAGCACGAACAGACTGGTTACGCCCGCCACGTACAGCTGTTCGCGCAGTGCGTTCAAATAATCGGGAGCTCGGGCTCCAAGTTCATGGATCAGGCTCGCGATGTCGTCGATAATTAGCTGGTGTGTCCCCGGCGTCAGGGCCTCCAGCAACTTGTCAGCCACGACGTCAGGCTTGAGTTCGACGGGCGACAGGCGCAACACGTTTAAGGCACCTGTCGTCAGGGCTGCTTTAAGATCGAGACCGACACTGGCAGCCTTCGCTCGTAACTGGTCAGGGTACTCTGCGACGCTAAGCCACAGGGTGGCGTTGTCAGGTGCCGCAGACGCCAGCGCCCAGTACAGCCCTAGCGTGGTCTTGCCAGAGCCGGGGGGTCCGGCAAGGAGGGTTGCGCTGCCTCTCGTCACGCCCCCACCGAGGAGGGCATCCAGATCCGGCAGGCCGAAGGGTGCTAGCCCCTGCGGGCGGGGACGGCTATGCATATGCGGTCGCACTTCGAGACGCGGAAAGACGCGCACGCCCTCGGCCGAGATGATATACGTATGGAGGCCCGACAGTTGGGACCGGCCACGCTGCTTGATCACTTCAAGACGGCGTGTATGGCGCCGGCCTTCGACCCCATACTCTAGGCTGATTACGAGGTCAGCCGTCGTGAGCGTCGTGCTGAGCCCAGGGTCGCGGCTTGAGCCTTCGAGGGTCACGACGACGGTCACGCCGAGGTAGGCAATCAGCGTCGCGAGCTGGCCAAGTGTACGGCGGAGCGCCTCCGCATCCGGCAGCCAGCCAACTACCCCCTGAAAGCCGTCGATGATCACCATTGTCGCATCACTCTGACGAATCTCGCGGACAAGGGCTGTGGCTAAGGTGTCGGCTTCCGTTCCGAGCACACTTTCGAGTGCTAGCACGTTTACCGCGCTACCAACGAGTTGTTCATCAAAGAAGGAGAGACTCCGGAGATGTTCAAGCAGCTTAGCATTGCCTTCCGAAAAGACGGTGAAGATCACAGCTGAACTGCCTTGACGGGCAGCATGGAAGAGGATCTGGCTGGCAAGGATGGTTTTGCCGGCCCCCGGTGTGCCGACGAGGAAGACCAATGAGCCGGGTGTGATGCCTCCGTCGACAATTACATCGAGACCGGGAACCCCGGTCGTCAGGACGGTTGGGGATATAGTCATGGCCGCTCCCTTCGGATGTGCCTGATCTGCTGGACAATGGATTCGTGAACGCGTAGCTGGTCTTAAATCTGTCCGGCACTGGCCTCATTGCCCACCGTTAAGGCAAATAAGAAACATCAACCTGCGCCAGAATCGTACGTAGCTTCGGCTCTGTGACGGCACCGATCACAACGGTGTGTATCAGCCCTTCGCTGTCAACGACATACGTCATTGGGAGATTGGCAACACGATAACTTTCGTTAACGTCACCCCTGGTATCAAGCAATAGCGGATAATGGGCATTATTTCGCTGACCAAAAGCTGCCACCGCGCCGCTCTCATCCCGCAGATCGACTCCCACAACCTGGACTACGTTGTTCGCGCGTTCCAGGAGTGGCATCTCTTGCTTGCAACTGGCACACCATGTCGCGAAGAAGTTGACGAGAACGGGCTTGCCACGCAACTGATCAAGTGAGACTGCATTGCCACTCGTCGTCATAAGCTTAAAGTTTGGTGCCCGCTGACCCACTTCGGGAGCCGCGCTGACCCTATCGGGCCAAGGCTGCGGGCCAAGCGCAGGCTGTTTGCTCACGCTACACCCCACGAGCAGTACGAGCAGCAATAGGATCCTACACTTCATTACTTTTTTGGTAAAACCACGACCGTTACCGAGTTAGCAGGATTGATCGTGCAGACAAACGGGAAGCGCCCCGGGAGCTGGAATTGCTGGCGATAGGTCATACCACCGTCAATTTTGAATGGACCGACACGGCCCGGTGCCGTGTCGGCATTATGGATACGAAGTGTATCACTCAGCCCGATGGTCAGAGTGATGACCGGCGACAAGGCAATAACCTGATCCTGGATTGGTCGAAAGCGCTTGCTGGAACCTAAAGGAATAGTGTACGCGAGGGCATGTGCAGCGTCCCGCTGATCCTTGAGCGCTTGGTTATGCTGGGTGAGCCACGAGCCATAGGCTAAGGCTCCTCCTATAGGCAAGCCAACTGCCAGGAGGAGCCCTAGGCAAACTTTGAGTACAGCGTTACGTTCCATATTTCACCGTTTACTGTGCCATGCCACTAGCGATTATGCAACAAATATGCCACATCATCGACCATCGCTTTGACCGGGAAGCCAGTCGGGTACGCCAGTCGCAATTGACCACTACGGTCGATCACATAAACAATCGAGGTATGCCCAACTGCATAGCTTGTGCCTGCCGCATTGGCACCTGCAGTTTCTGTTGCATTCATCGCCATTGTTGACGGCATCTTGCCACCTGGCAACGATGATTCAGCCTGGATGTTATAGTCACGTTTAAGGGCGTCCAGAGTGTCGGACAGCGGCGTCAAGCCAATAAAAGACGGATCAAAGTTCGCAAGATATTGTCCTAGCACCGACGGTGTATCACGCGCCGGATCAACCGTTACCATGACCACCCGCAGATGATTGGCATCTTGACCCAGTTGCTGCCTTACACCTTTCAGATCACTCAACGTGGTTGGACAGAGGTCTGGACAATTGGTATAGCCAAAATAAAGCATCACAACATTGCCGCCCTGCGCACTGAGGCGGAAAGGCTGGCCATGCTGATCCGGCAGTGAAACGTCCGGTGCATGTTTCGCGGGTGTTAGAACTCCTCCTTGAAACGTGTAGGCGGCCCCTTGCCCACATGCTCCGAGCCAAACAGCCATCACACCTCCCAGGACCATTAATCTGAGAATCGCTAATCTGTACATTACTGACCTCATAGCCAATGAGCTTTGGTAGTGGTCTCTATTGTACCAAATTGCACAAGCACGACTATGAGCTAGCACAAACGAGCGATTCCGCACCGTGATTATGTGGCCGAGCACCTCGTTGTGGGGTATAATACCAATGCACATCTTCATTGCTCTGCTCATAAGTGAGGTCCATTCGTATGCCACCATTTAAAGTTCACGCCCCATATGAGCCAACCGGCGATCAACCTAAAGCGATTGCGGAGCTGGTTCAAGGGGCCCGAGATGGTCTACGCATGCAGACGTTGTTGGGCGCAACGGCCACCGGCAAAACCTTCGTGGCTGCGAAAGTTGTGGAACAACTCCAACGTCCTACGCTCGTTATGGCACATAACAAGACGCTGGCTGCACAGCTCTATGCTGAGTTCAAAGAGTTCTTTCCTGATAATGCCGTGGCCTACTTCGTCTCCTATTACGACCAGTACACTCCCGAAGCCTATGTTCCTTCTAAAGATCTGTATATCGAAAAAGAAGCAGCGATCAACGAAGAGATCGACCGGCTACGCCATGAGGCAACACAGGCTTTGTTGTCACGCTCTGACGTGCTGATCGTCGCCTCGGTCTCAGCGATTTATGGTTTGGGCTCGCCCAAAGATTATGGGATGGTACGTTTATCACTGCGGACCGGCGAGGTTCGGCATCGCGATAAGCTCCTACGCCAGCTGATCGACCTCCAGTTCGAGCGCAATGACATTGACTTTCATCGCGGCACCTTCCGCGTGCGGGGTGATACACTCGAAGTCTTTCCGGCCAATGCCGAAACTGCCTATCGTATCGAGTTCTGGGGCGACGAAATCGAGCGGATGGTCGAAGTCGACCCGCTAACCGGCGAACTACTGGTTACAAAGCACGCCTTAGATATCTTTCCGGCCAAGCACTTTATTACGACCGGGGAAAAGATGCAGTTGGCGATTCAAGATATTCAGGCCGAGCTGATAGGGCGGGTGTCCGAGCTGGAGGCCGAGGGTAAATTGCTTGAAGTCCAACGGCTTAAACAGCGCACCATGTACGACCTGGAAATGATGGCTGAAATGGGCTACTGTAGCGGCATCGAAAACTACTCGCGGCACATGGATCGCCGTCTTGCAGGGCAAACACCATGGACCTTGCTAGATTACTTTCCGGATGACTTCCTCCTGTTTGTTGACGAATCGCATATTTCGGTGCCACAGATTGGTGGCATGTACAAGGGCGACCGTGCCCGCAAGAACACACTAGTCGATTATGGCTTTCGCCTACCTTCGGCCCTGGATAACCGGCCATTACACTTCGAGGAATGGGAAAAACACATCCACCAAGTGATCTTCGTTTCGGCAACACCCAGCCATTACGAATATGAACACTCTGAGCAGGTTGTCGAGCAGATTATTCGTCCAACGGGTCTGGTCGATCCCGTCATTCATGTGCGGCCCTCTGCAGGGCAGATCGATGATCTTTTAGGTGAGATTAACCGGCGCGTGAGCCGGGGCGAGCGGGCGCTCGTGACGACGTTAACCAAGCGTATGGCAGAAGATCTGGCCGACTATCTGAAAGAGATGGGCATCCGAACACAATACCTGCATGCCGACGTCGAAACGCTTGAGCGGACCGAGATTTTGCGCGACCTACGGCTAGGAGTGTACGATGTGATCGTCGGCATTAACTTGCTGCGCGAAGGGCTAGATTTGCCGGAGGTCTCGCTCGTTGCTATCCTCGAAGCGGACAAAGAAGGGTACCTCCGTTCGACCTCAGCACTTATCCAGACTACCGGTCGCGCCGCCCGCCATATTGACGGAACTGTTATCATGTATGCAGACACCGTGACGGCTTCCATGGATCGGGCGATCAAGGAAACGCAGCGGCGCCGGGACATACAGATCGCCTACAATCTACAACATGGTATTGAGCCGCGTGGTATTGTTAAGCAAGTCCGTGATCTAACGAATCAGATTAAGAAAGTTGCTGAGAAGTCAGCCCCCTACGTCGTCGGGACAAATGGCAATGTGGCCATTCCGAAAGACGACCTACTGCGCATGATCAAAGAGGTTGAGAAGCAGATGAAAGCTGCTGCGTCCAACCTTGAGTTCGAGAAAGCAGCCTTGCTACGCGACCAAGTGCTCGAATTACGGCGAACCCTCGCCCTCGAAGATACTGAGGCTTTACTCGAAAGCGTCCGGCCACGAAGCGCGGCGCAGGCCAAGGCAACCAACGCGAGCAGCATCGCAGATGCAATCTATGCCATTAAGCCACCGGCCAGGATGCCACGCGTGGCTGCAAAGGGTAAACGAAGATAAAAGAGCGTTATGAGGGCCTCATTATTGCTCCTGCGCCACACATTGGTGACTATGCACTAGCGATAATTGGTACGTGGTATGGCAGTTCAGGTCTGGATCGGCGAAAAGCCGGAAAATCCCAATGAAAGAAAGGCCATCATTGCCCTTGCCAGCGGCTTAGAGCGGCTGGAAGGGTTATATGTCATGCTGGCCAATTTTAGTGTCGGCGGCAGGACCATTGACCTTGTTATTCTGAAACACGATGCCATTTTTATTCTTGAACTGAAACACTGCGATGGCAAAGTCTATGGCTCGGTCAACGGACCCTGGACTGTGGTCAGTAAGGCAGGCTCGACCAAACAATTGAACCCTGGTCGTAAGAACCCCTATAATCAGGTTATCTCGTACTTTTATAGTTTCACCAACTTTTTGATTGATCACCGGGCCGAGATTGTGTCGGCACAGAAAGCGAGCGACATCGACTTTCGCTTAGCGAAACGCGTGATCGTGACCATTCCGACGCTTGAGCCAGGATCTGAGGTTGAGCTTGATTGGAAGGTGCAGGTCAAGGGTCTTGATGAACTACCAACCTATCTGGTAATAGAGCGCTGCAATGGCTTGGAGTTATCAGATGCGGCACTGGAGCGTATTCCTAAGCTCCTTCACTGCACGCCCTGGCAAGAACTGCATGATCTGCTGGCCGGCGTGATGCCTGCCTGGGAGGCTACACCGGCTGATGTCACAATCCCACCACCGGTTCCGGTGCCCATCGAAATTCCCCAACCTGTCCAGGAGCCGGCCCCGGTACGCTATCGCGCGTGGCGACCACTGCCCTGGATGGCGGGCGGCGGCGTTTTGACAGTGTTCGTGGCTCTAACACTGTTTCTGGCACTTAGGCTCCAGCCATTTCGGCCCGACGATTTCAATTCGACGCAGCCACCAGCCGTCACCACTACAGCTGTGCCACCGCCTGCAATTCCGGCAGGTGGACTCGCCGAAGATATTAGTAATGGCGTTGCATCCGTGCATCAAGCCGTCCGCCGCAGCTGGAGTCTGGAGCAGCAAAAATGGGTGCTGGCCGAAGATACCGCTGACTCGAAAGCGGATGTCGTCGTCTGGCTCGAAACAGTGGACTACAACAACGACAAGATCACCCTTAACTGGACCATTGAGAATCGGCGTACCTCCATGCTGCATGTTCCATTGACCGAACTCAACGTCGCAATCTCAGACGCAGCTGTGCAGTATAAGATTGATCAGCGCCTGTCCCAGCCATTCGCCAATTTATACGTCCAACCGGGCGAGCGCGCAAAGGCAACAATGGTAGTACCCCAGGGCGTCCGCCCGTCCGCGATGGGCTTGAGTATCTCGTTACTTCACGAGCCATTCGGCCGGGCGACTTGGCTCGTGAATGCTCCGAACGCTCCGCGCTGATCTGCTACGAGTTAGAAGAAGAGTTTGACGACGCTCAGCGCACCCTGCTTCCAGGGTACACGGTGCGAGATACCTCCCTGCCCTTCAAAATCATCCCGCTTCTCAATATACCATTTGAAGTTGCGGAGCAGTGCGTCGCGGTTGGAGTAGCGTGGTGTATAGCCGAGGCGGTGCTCTGCCTTCTCGATCGAGACAAACGAGTCTTTGCTCGCGGTCTCATACACCCATTTATATAATGGTGAGATACCGAGCCGCTCCAGCAGCCGTAGGCCGAGGATCGCCGGTGCAGCCGGAAAGCCCTTGATCTTGCGCCCATAACCAGCATAATCAAGTACCACCTGATAATCCTCGCTCATCGTTAAGAATTCTTTAGCACCAATATTAAACGTATCATTCGCGATTTCCGCTGGCAACACCATGCAGCGGTAGATCGCGTCACATAAATCGTCAACATCCAGTAATTGATAGCGATTTTTACCATTGCCGATCATGGGGAAGTGGCGGCCATCCAACGCCCAATCGTACAAGAGCGCAAACACCCCTAGCCGTTCAGGCCCCACAAACGATTTTGGGCGGATAATTGGTACAATCAGCCCCTTGGCACGAAAATCTAGGCATGTCTCCTCGGCCATAATCTTGGCCTTCCCATACGGCCCTACTCCATCTACACGATCAGTCTCATACAACGGATGATGGTCAGGAATGCCATACACCGCCGTCGATGAGATGTGAATGACCCGCTTCACGCCTTGGCGCTGCGACACCTCAAGCACATTGCGGGTCCCATCTACATCGGTTGTATAAATATCCTCTTCGGTGTAAAGCGGCAGTGCGGCAGCGGTATGTACCACCATATCAATCCCGTGCATTGCCCCTTTCAACCCTACCCCATCTCGTATATCGCAGGTAATTGCTTCGACCTTATCCTGCATATCCGGATATGTAAAAGGGGCAATGTCAATTGACACGATCTGATGCCCTTTGCTATGCAAGTAGCGGGCTAAATTTATGCCTAGAAAACCAGCTCCCCCGGTAATAGCAACTTTCATCTTCATCCTTATCTACTAGCCCCAAATGACTCAAGCTCAAGATTATACACTCCATGCCAGCTTCCGCATTTCATGCTATACTTTTTGAGAATGATTCTCATATGGAGAGTGAGAGCAAGGAGACAAAGGTCATGGCAGAAATTGAAGCTGGTCCGGAACTCTCGGATGCCCAGCGTGGGTCACAACATGAGAATCGTATTCTGCTCCAAAGAATTCAGCCGGCACTGGTTGGTCTAATGGATGGCTCGGTATCGACCCTCGCACCAATCTTCGCTGCCGCTTATACGACGGGCAAACCCCACTCAGCCTTTATCATCGGTTCAGCAGCGGCAGTCGGTGCTGGCATCAGCATGGGTTTTGCCGAAGGCCTATCCGACGATGGCTCACTCACGGGTCGCGGCAATCCGATTGTTCGCGGCGCGATTACGGGCTTTGCCACCTTTGTCGGCGGCATTTTACACACATTGCCCTTCTTACTGCCCAATCTTCATAACTCACTAATAGCAGCCTACATTGTGGTTGCAATCGAACTGGTCGTCATCGCGCTTATTCGGTATCGCTATTTCAAAACGCCGCTAAGCAGGTCACTGATTCAGGTTGTGGTTGGGGGCGCGCTTGTCTTTTTGGCTGGTTATTACATTGGTCACGACTAGCGCAGTGGCTCGGCACTACGCCGTGCCATGGCTGGCTATGAGGTAGGGAGCACGTTGCGCTTGACCACAACTAATGTCACATCATCAAAAGCCGGGAGATTACTGGTATGCACTAAGAGATCGTCAAGAATCGCTTGCACGAGCTCCTGAGCAGTTACAGCACGGTG
>JBBRHB010000136.1:0-10008 GCA_038223355.1 Chloroflexales bacterium | reverse complement strand
AGATGTTTAAAGGGGACACGATGGGCCTTACACCACGAGATGACCTGATGCTGTGTACGGTAGACTAATTGTGGTTCTCCCGCGGCTTAGGTGATGCCGTCGGAACGCCGTTCTCCGGCCTACAATAGAGGATGACACAGACCTCTGTTCGTCGTGTAGATCTTAGAAGGACCCCATGTTTCCCTATATGTTACTACCCGGAACCGCGGAGGTGGAGTTGGTCCACCTCCAAGCCGATGCATCAGCGATCTCCATCACCCTCCATCGCATCCAGCCATCTGCACCGAGACTGTCAAAAACCGGGGGAGGTGGTTCTCGACTGAATCATCCCGACCGCGCAATGCTATCATCTCTACTCGTGATTTGCCAAAGAATGAGTTCCAACTGGGACAAAACGAGGGACTAGCAGATCAGGGATGATGCGATCTTCAGGTATCGCCGCGCTCCCGGATAGCTGCCTCCCCCAGTTTTTAACAGTCTCGCGGCCGGCCCCTGTGACCGCCGGAGGCGATTATGAGGAGTTCGGGGAGTTCTTCGGCATTACCGCGGTCGGTGACACCCTCTACGTGGTGGAGGCGAACAGCGGCCAGGTGCTGAAAGTCACGACGGATGGCAAGATCAGCCGCTTCTTCGACCTCTCCGTGGGCCACCCCGTGCCGACTACCGTCGCTTACCACGACGGGAACGTGTACGTGGGCAACCTCGGCCTCTTTCCAGTGGCACGTGGCTCCGCACAGGTGTTGCAGATTACGCCGACCGGCCGGAGTAGCGTGGCGGTGCAGGGGCTAACGGCCGTAACCAGTATCGCCTTTGATACGCAGGGCCGCCTGTATGTCCTGGAAACCTCGACGGTCGACAAGGAATTGCCAAAGGCCGGGACCGGTCGCGTCGTGCGGGTGGGAACTGCCGGCGCCTTGGAGGAGGTGGCCACGGGGTTGACGTACCCTATTGGCATGGCCTTCGGTCCCGATGGCCAGCTGTATGTCTCGAACTTCGCGTATAGCTCGCCGGGCGCAGGCCAGGTGCTGCGCATCAACGTGGAGCCAGCGGCATCGCCTGTGCCACCGCTGCCCCTTCCCAAGACCGGCGTGGCCGGTACGCCCGTCACCTTCCCCGAAACCGGCTATAGCCTTGAGGACGCGTTTCTGCGCTATTGGCAGGCGAACGGCGGGCTTCCCGTCTTCGGCTACCCAATTGACTCTGCGCAGCAGGTCGCTGGGCAGGTTAGTCAGTTACTTGAGCGCGCGCGCTTCGAGTTGCATGCGGAGAAAGCAGCGCCCTACAACGTGCTGCTTGGGCGCCTGGGCGTTGAGACACTCCACCGGGAGGGCCGCGATTGGACAACCTTTACCAGAGCCGCGCCGAGTGCGGCGCACTATTTCCCGCAAACCGGCCACGCGATCACGGACGATGCCTTCTGGCGCTACTGGAGCGAACATGGCCTGGAGTTCGATGGACGACCCGGTACAAGCAACGCGGAGTCGCTGGCGCTGTTCGGCTACCCGATCTCGGAACCGCAGCTGGAAACAAATGCGGCCGGTGACAGCGTCCTAACGCAGTGGTTCGAGCGGGCACGTTTCGAGTATCACCCCAACAATCCGCAGCCGTTCACGGTCTTGCTCGGGCGTCTGGGTGCTGATCTCCGGCCGGAGCGGGGACGGTAAGCTCCCCAGCACGGTATCCACGTCTGGCACATCGGTCAGGCGTGGACATGTCCCGCACCTGGAACTGAAGCGAAGGAAGAAGCGATGTGCGCACGGTTCGTCATCATCGGCCTCTTGCTCCTCGGGTTGTTCATGCCGGCCATCCCGGCCGCTGCCGATAGGGCGGCCGGTACGCCGCATGTGTTTGCCGAGACCGGACACACGCTTGCCTACAGCTTTCGCATGTTCTGGGACGCGCATGGTGGCTTGCCGATGTTCGGCTTCCCCCTCACGGAGGTGTTTCTTGAGGCGGGCAAGCCCGTCCAGTACTTCGAGCGAGCACGGCTTGAATGGCACGGCGATCAGGCACGGGTGCTCGCAGGTCATCTTGGGCGTTGGGCTGCCCAGCGCTCGGCAGAACAGGCTGCGTTCGCTCCTGCTGCCAGCCGCGCCATGGACGGTCATGACTATTTCGCTGAAACTGGACATACGCTCGGTGGCAGCTTTCAGCAGTTCTGGCATGCTGGTGGCGGCCTTATGGTCTTTGGCTTCCCCCTCTCGGAGGAGTTTCGCGAGGTCAATCAGGACGATGGACGCGACTACCTCGTCCAATACTTCGAACGTGCACGCTTCGAGTGGCACCCCGACCTCGCTCCCCCCTATCATGTCCAGCTTGGGCAGCTTGGCCGTCATTATCTCGCGATGGAGCGGCCAGCACCGACATGGGCACTCGCACCGGTGACCGGACCAGAACAAGCTTGGGATGGCGTGCGACCGACGCGCGTTCGCATGCCCCGCATCGCTCTTGATACGGAGATTATCGAGGATGGCGTCTCCCTGCAGGGCTGGAATGTGCCACGGTACACGGCGGCGCACTACTGGCCCATCGCAGGCGTTCCGTGGGCACGAGGCAACATCGTCCTCGCTGGACACGTCGGCTACCGCGACACGATCTTTAACCATCTGCCGGATGCAGCGGTAGGTGACGAGGTTGTGCTGTCAGTTGGCGCGACAGAGCGACGGTATCGCGTGGTCGACATGTTGACGGTGCTACCCGATGACGCATGGGTGATGGCACCAACGCGGGAAGAGCTGCTGACGCTGATTACCTGTGTACCAATCGGTGTGTATAGTCACCGTCTGATCGTTCGGGCTGTACCAGTTGCCTCGTAGCGCGCTCAAGCTTTTGATCACCAGGCAGCTGCAGGAGGCGATGTGCACCCAGAGCTATCACGTCCTTAACCTATCTTCACACACACCTTTCTATGGGGACGGGCCGTCGGGTTGGGTCATATACTCCGAAGCATACAACGAAGCAGCTATGTCGATGCCAATGTTCTGCCATTTCGTGGACAGATATTTTCATGGGAACTGAGCACCTATGGCCCCGGGACAATTGGGTGCGTCGTCCGTAGAGTTACCGTTTCGGTAACTGGATAAGAGGCGCTGGTCGCCGCCGGGGTTTCAGGGGTTGATAGTTCCCGGTACGATGACGTTCGTGCACCGCGCGATCATAGAGCATTGGCGGTGGTGGGAGCTGGTTCGCTGGCGTACACCGGATGATCTCTTGATCATGCTTGAGGAAGGCAACGACCATCGTCAGCATCTGACCAGCAATCCGCCCAAACACCTTCAGTTTGCCTTTATAGGAGCGGGTCCGTTCGTCGTAAGCACATTTCCGTGGAACCAGCCGGTCATACAGTACTTTCCACGGGCCATCTTGCTGGATGGCGTGTCCGACAACCATAAACATCAAGCTTTTGATCGTCCGGGTGCCTGTGGGGCCTACTTTCGCCATCCGGTCCAGTTGCAAAGCACGCACATCGCCTTACGCAACCCTCTTATACTCGTGATGGAGACCTCCCAACACAGGAAAGGCAATCACCGTTCCCGAACACCTCGCTGAGCCATCCGATGAATGCGCCGCCTCTGGAACCTGCTGCTTGATGCCCTGGTGCGGGCGCGAGCGGTTGAAGAAGCTGACATACTCGTTGAGGACACGACGGAGCTGCACGTCATTCACAATCAGAACATGATCGAGGCATTCGCGGCGGACGCTCCCCATTAACTGCTCGCAGATCGCATTTGCCTGTGGCGCTCTCACCGGCGTTGGCACCATCTCGATCCCCCTGCCGTTCGCCACGGCCGCGAAGTGGGACGCATATTTGGCATCGTTGTCACGAATCAGATACCTGGGTGCTTGGTCAAACGGTGTGGCCTCCCGCAACTGCTGCCCAACCCAGGCATCCGTCGGTGATCGGGTGACACCGACATGGACGATCCGTCGCGAGCCAAGTTCCGTGATGAAGAAGGCGAACAGCGGACGGAAGAGGGCGTCCGTGACTTGCAGGAAATCGCAGGCCCAGATGTCGGGGGCATGGTTGCGGAGGAAGGTTGACCACGTTTGGTTAGAGGGTCTCGGTGGTCGTGCCTGCCGCAGGTAGCGCTGGATCGTCCGCTTGGAGACCTTGATGCCCAGCTTGAGCAACTCGCCCTGAATGCGCTTGACGCCCCACAAGCGGTTGTTGCCACCCATCTCCTTGATCAAGGCGATCGTCTCGACTGGAATGCGCGGTGCACGAGGCCGCGCCCGTGACTTCCATCTCCAAAACAAACGAAAGCCCTGACGGTGCCAGCGTAGCAGGGTATCGGGTTTGACGATCAGCACAGCGTGCTGCCAGGCGCGGACGTAACTTGCTAGCAGGACCAGAAGTGAGCGATCCGTCGGAGTTAATCGCGGACGCTTAACGCTACGATTGAGGACGATGAGTTGTTGGCGAAGCAAGGCGTTCTCGGCGATTAATTGTGGTTTCGTACGGACAAGGTCACTGAAGCTCCCAAGTACGAGGGAGGTGTTCGTTGGCTTTGTTAGAGATGAGAGCTGTGTCCGCAGCCCTTGCACGCCGGTATTCATTGCCTGCTTAAACCGCTTCACCAGCTTTGCAAACATTGGAGCCTCCTCTCGTTGCGGGCGGTCAAGCCGTTAATGGCAGTGGCCGACCCTACGAACGATTGTACAAGCTCTGCCGCTAGTGGGATCCTCATGGTCACGTGGACGAGAGGCACAAGTCCCGATGGTACGGAGACTTGCGAAAGACAATGAACTGACAAAACCGGTGGATATCGTAAGTAGGCATGACAGCGTGACATTGCCCTCCACCTGGCCTTGACTCCACATCAATGTCAGCCCCGCATGAACCGCCGCATGGTCTCGCCGCATGCCGTTGACAAAGCGCCGCACTTCCACGAACGGACTGGACGCAGCGACACTCAGCCAGCCATCTACTGGTGCCGCTGTGCGTTCCCGCACCATGCGCGCAAAGTCCTGCGTGAGTGTGTAGAGCGTCGGCAGGCCTTCATCCTGCGGGAGATGAGCCAGATCCGCCTGCTCACTCGGGCTCAGATCCGCTGGTCGCCGTAAAAAGAGAAAGGCGGCTTGACGTGCCGTATAGAACTGTGGTGGAGCTGATGCAGGCATCGTCCTCGCTCGCTCACGCCCTGCTTTGCCATGGCGGAGGGGGACGAGATAGTGCGCCACGAGGGTATTGTCAAGTTCTTCGTGAGGCAACCGAGACCGCGCGGAATCATGCGATACTGGGCGCATGCACACATCATCCACCACTGCTGCTTCGCCCTACAAAGGCCATCGCTTTCCGCACGAGATCATTAGCCATGCGGTCTGGCTGTACTATCGCTTTAGCCTCAGCTACCGTGATGTCGAGGAACTGCTGGCCGAACGAGGGATTGTCGTGACCTATGAAACCGTGCGCCAGTGGTGTTTGAAGTTCGGGCAGCAGTACGCCAACCAACTGCGGCGGCGCCGTGCTCGATCCGGCGACAAATGGCATTTAGACAAGGTGTTCCTCAAGATCAACGGCAAGACGTCCTACCTCTGGCGGGCTGTTGATCAGGATGGCAATGTCCTAGATATCCTGGTCCAGAGTCGCCGGAACAAAGCCGCCGCCAAGAAGTTCTTCCGCAAACTACTCAAAGGCTGCACATACGTTCCGCGCGTGCTCATCACGGATAAGCTCGGCAGTTATGAGGCAGCGCACAAGGAGGTCATGCCAAGCGTCGAGCATCGCCGCCACAAAGGGCTGAACAACCGTGCCGAAAACTCCCACCAGCCGACTCGGCAACGGGAGCGCACGATGCGCCGCTTCAAGTCTCCTGGTCATGCCCAACGCTTCCTCTCCGCCTGCGGACCGATCCGCGAGCACTGCTGCCCGCGTCGGCACCGCTTACGAGCTGAGGAATACCGTCGGGAACGTGCGCGCCGATTTCAGGTCTGGAACGAGGTCGCGGTCCTCCAGAGGGCGGCGTGACTGACCATTTCCATGATACATCATCGGCCCCACAACACATTAACCGTTGTCGAATCGCTCATTCTCGTTGAGCTTGGCAAACAACTTGACAATACCCTTGATACAGGAACGTCGAGCGGTGGAGCTGGACCAGGTGGCAGGCGCGCTGCACCGAGACCCCATATGTTTCTAGGAACCATACCGCCTCGCGGCGCTCCCCAATACTCATACTTTTTTTCCCAGCAACTCCTTGAGCGCATCGACCTCGAGCATGCGCTCAGCGAGGAGGCGCTTGAGGCGGGCGTTCTCCTTCTCCAGCTCCTTCAGCCGCTGGACCTCATTGAGCGGCATGCCGCCGTAGGCTTTGCGCCAGCCGGGCGCCCCTTGGGCGAAGGTAGCTTCGGCGATCCCATGTTCACGACAGATCTCTCCGATGGTCTGTGTTCCCTGGTCGGCTTGTGCTAGCATACGAATGATCGCCTCGGCGCTGTACTGATTGGTCTTCATCTGGGTCCTCCACTGGGAGGACTCTAACATCTCAACCTGCCCAGATTCCAGGGGGCATCACATCTCCCGAGCAAACTCGATTCAGAGCCGAGAGGATACCAGACACATCGACATACGTCACACTGAAACTAATCTTGACGCACCCGTACCGGTGCCTCATTGTATCTTGAATGTAATGGGGTCAGGAAGAGCTCAGTGGAGCAGCGCTGCACGAACGCAAACGCCGTAAAAACATGTGCCCTGTGCTCCGGATGAAACTGGTAGCCGGCACAGGTCGGCGAGTACCTGCGTCAACGCACCGGCCACGCCTTTCCCGTCCTGTCGCGCCTCCTCGCGCCATCGCGACCATGATCAAGGACAACCTCAGCGAGAGCGTGATCGGCCTCGACAACAAACTCGCGGCCGGCCTGATTTATGCGCAGACCATTGGCAATCCCGCCCTGGCCGAGGAACTGCCTGCGCTCGGCGCGAGGGAGCTGCCTGACTCGCCGACCCAGACTCTGGCGCGCGCGATCTCATCTAGCCCCGCAGCGGTGGATCAGAGCGTGCTCGAGGCATCCCGAGCCATATCGCCTGCGGGAATCGTCGAACTGGTCACGTTCGTCGCGTTGCTGCAGCTACTGCACGGGCTCTCGAGCTTCTACCCGACGACCGACATCGCACGTCCGGAGAGCGCGTAGGCCAGCGGACGACGATGGTCCCAAAGTGACGGTATGGCTTTGCCCCACTCTGGTATGATGTCACTCCTCAACCACGATCGCGAGGAGCGCGGCATGCGTGAGCCAAATCCGTTCGAGATGTTGCAACAAATCGTAGGCGGCTATTGCCTGCCGCGCTGCCTGCACGTGGTCGCCGACCTCGGCGTCGCTGATGTGCTGGACGAGACGCCCCGCACCGCCACTGAACTTGCGGCGTCAGTCTCCGCGCACCCCGACGCGCTCGGCCGCGTCCTGCGCCTCCTTGCTGCCCACGGCGTGTTCGAAATGGAGGATGATACCTTCCGTCATTCACCGGCATCCCGGCTGTTGCGGACCGACCACCCGCAGTCCATGCGTGCGTTTGCTCGAACATTCGGATCGCGGATCAACTGGGCGATCTACGCGGAGCTGGAGCATTCCGTACGCACTGGTCTTCCGGCGGCGACGAAGGTTCTCCCTGAGGGGTTATGGGCGTACCGCGCACAGCATCCGGGAGCCGGTCGTGTGTTCAATGCGGCGATGGCGGCCAAGGCGCACGGTCAAGTGGCCGGCATCATCGCCACGTACGATTTCTCACGCTTCGGGGTGGTCGGTGATATTGGCGGCGGTCGGGGCCACCTCGTGCGGGCCGTGCTCGACGCGGTGCCGACCGCCAGCGGGATCCTGTTCGATTTGCCATATGTGATCGAGGAGGTTGCAGGCCTAGCCTCGGAGCGTCTGATCCTTCAGGCGGGCGATTTCTTCCAGGATGCACTGCCGAGTTGCGACGCGTATCTGCTCATGGAGGTGATCCACGATTGGGGCGATGACGATGCCGTTGCCCTACTCAAAGCGATTCGGCGCGCCGCGCCAGCGCATGCCACGTTGCTGTTGTTAGAGAACATCATCCCCACTGATCCGGGCCCGGACTGGTCGAAGATCCTGGACATTCACATGCTGGCGCTATCCGGTGGCCGGCAACGTACCCAGCAGGAGTACGCAGCGCTCCTCGACACGGCGGGCTTTCTGCTCCAAAGTGCAATCGACACCCGCGCCGGCATTTCGATCCTGGAGGCGGAGACGGCCTAACGAGAGCACTAAAAACCCGGGGGAACACACATGTACTGAGTGGAATCGCACGTGGGAACGAAGGATGCCATAGTCAAAAGACAACCCACCAGCGTCTCAACCCATCGGAATCGTGAGAGCACCTGCCGGAGTGCCATACCTCTGACAGGTGCTCTCCCGGCAGTGACGCTGCGATACCCCCCAGGTTTTTAGTGCTCTCCTGTGCGGTGGTGCACCAGCGGCAAACCTGGATGCATCCAGGTGATCAACTGATGCCAATGCCGACGCTGCACCTCGCGGCGTGCCTCCCCAGCGTTACAGGCGCTGCCACTGCGCGCGCAGCCGTACCCATTCCTTCCCAGGAAGGAGTAGGCGGAAGGCCTCCGCTCAAAACGTGCAAGGATAGTTGTCCGGATCAGTCCCGAATGCTTCGCAAGGTCACAACCGCCAACGCAATTCCTGAGAGACTGATCAGCACAAAGACCACCGCTATCACTGGGTCAACCACGACTCCCGCGCGCAGTTGGACGATGATCATGGCAATCAACGCCGAGCCCATCGTCAGAACTTTCGCAAGGAGGACCGAGGCCAGGGTATAACCCCACGGCTGTTTTTTCAACAGCATGGCTGCAGCGATCACACAGGTCGGAACGATCACCCCCAGGTCAAGCGCCTGGATGGGCATCGTGATCGCCGATTCCAGCCCTGCTGGCGGAGTACCGTGGAGCATGGGAGGCACGACCAAACCAAGCCATGCCACCGCCAGAAAGGCTGCCACCACAATGAAATACGTGGCAATCGTGCGGCGGGGGAAACGATCCCCAATGTGTCGTACGACCTCGGCGGGATGCATGCCTGACAACGCCATGATGAACCCAAAGAGGCTGAGCGAGAACAGCGCCACATAGACCAAGAACAAGGAGTTGAACGCCGTCAGGAAGGACATGGCGGCGTACGTGTATAGGAAATAGCCCAACCCTCCGGTGAGCAGCAGCCTCCCGCGCAGGGACCCTGTGCGACTCAGCGCCATCCCCGTGATGAGTAACGGGATGCCAATGATCAACGTGACAAGATCCTGCCCGATTTCCTGAGCTGCGGAACTGATCGTGTCGTAGCGATAGAGACCATGGCCGACAATCATGACCGTCTCACCGCGTAGGGTCGTGAACGGGTAGGATTGGCCGGTTCCCTACCAGAAGATCCCGGCACTCGCAGCGAGCAGCGCTAACGGGATGATCACGAGTGCTACTCGGATCACGAGCAGCATACGGGTCGATGTGATGGGAACGGAATGGCGGGCAGCAATGATCGATTGATTCATGAGGTCACCTTTTTAGTCGGATAGTATTTTCTTGTCTCTGGTATCAGCCCAGCGGTGCTCCAGGCGATTCGTGCGCCTGCCAGCACTGCCAAGGCCGTCGGCATGCCGGCCGACGATCGCCCCAAGACCTGATGGCGGATGCTCCGCCGATCACGGGGACCAACTGCCGTTGGTCTGGTTCCTCGCTCGGTCTGCCGCTTGATGCCAACGGCACGTTCGCATCAGGATGATATCAGTGAACTCCCAAGCGGATCGCCGGCGAGGTCCAGTGGTAGTGCGTGCGCTCGCTTGTTATCTGCTCTCTATCAAGGTCGGCGCGTTTCGAAGAGCACTTCCGGGTATTGTTTTGCCGGGCCATCGAGCAGCGCTGCCGGGCGACCCTTCAGGTGCCGGTCGAAGAATGCCAGTGAGTAGGCGTTAATGATCGTATGCGCCCGCTGCCCATCGATCGGCCCAGTGATACCCAGCCGGGAGAAAAGCGGGGACCA
>JBBRHB010000135.1:0-10036 GCA_038223355.1 Chloroflexales bacterium | reverse complement strand
TAACAGGATGGTGTGCAGGCAGAGGCCACCGGCGCCGGGTTGCCAGCGAGAGCCCGAGCCATGGCCGCGTAACCCGGAAAGCTCCTGCCATGTCCGGCCGCCGTCCACGCTACGGAATAAGGCAGCGTCTTCGGCTCCGGCATAGAGCGTATCCGGGTCGGTCAGCGATGGCTCGAGATGCCAGACGCGCTTGAACTCCCAGGGGTGCGGCGTGCCGTCATACCACTGATGTGTACCGGGGACGCCGTCGTACACGAAGGCATTCCCGACGGGCTCCCACGTCAGGCCACCATCGTCGGAGCGCTGGATCAGTTGCCCAAACCAGCCGGTCGACTGTGCCGCGTAGAGCCGATTTGGATCAACGAGCGAGCCGGTGAGATGGTAGATCTCCCAGCCGCCAAAGTGCGGACCACTGATGTCCCAGCGTTCGCGCTTACCATCCGCGGTCAAGACGAACGCCCCTTTGCGTGTACCAACCAGCACTCGTACTCCACTCATCGTAGCTTCCTTCCTACGGTGCCGGTGATGCGCGCCGGGACGCCTACGCCAGGAGGTGAAAAACGATGCATCGACGTTTCGTAGTACACATGTTCTACGCCGAGTATAGCTGCCTCCCTGCCACATGTCAAGCACCAATTTCAGCGTGAAGCCATGCTGCAAATCGTGCATGGTGTCGCTGGGATATCTGGTTTAGCGGGACTGGATCTGAACCTCCGGATAGGCCGATGAGGAGCCCTGCAGCAGAGGTGAGGGGCTGCCTTTGAGGTAGGTATCGAAAAACGCCCGTGTGTAGTCGGCACTGATTTTAAGGCCGCGTTGACCATTGATCGGGCCGAGACCCCCAAGCAATTTTAATAGGGGTGCGTCCATTACAGCATAATCGGCGAAATTAAAATGCCGTGTGCCTGCAATCGTGAGTTGGTAGCTGCCATGCGGCAGGCTGCCGAAGACGCTTTGCGCATCGTGGGCTGCTTGCTGCGCTGCGGCGTCCGGTTGGCCACCCGTCTAGCTCCAAATAAACATAAACGGCCGACGTAGCCCTTGCTGCACGACATCCCCGAAAAGCGAACCGTCAAGATCAACGCCCGCCTTGAAGCGCGGGTCCAGATGGCAGACTTCTGCTGCGGTCGCACCGCCGAATGAATGGCCAAGCACACCAACGGCTTGCAGATTAAGGTGACCGCTAAATTTGCCTCCGGCCTGAGCGCTGTTCAATGTAGCGACCTGATTAAGGACAAAGCGATCATCGGCAGCCCATATCGCAATCAGCCGGTTCAGGAGACTGTTGCTTTCTCCGGGTGTTGCAGAGTCGGGCGGATTGCCGCTGGGCGTGCGTAGAGCAACCCGGCCATTAGCGAAGACGACCATGGTTGCACTGTAGGTGGGCGTACTGCCCACGACGACGTAGCCATGGCTCGCCAGCTCTTCGGCCAGGGCCGTATAGTCACTCATGATCGGCCCCAGCCCGGGTTGCATAATCAGCACAGGATACGCAGGTTGGGCAGGCGATAGCACGGCATCAGCAATCGCGTGGACGTGTACAGAATTGCGGTTGCGGCGGAGCACGGCAGAGATTCCCAAATCCTGCGCACGTGCCTGTGCCCAGGAAGCGGGCAGGTACGGTGCGGCGGGCTGAGCCGGTGTGAGGGGTAGAGCAGGATACCAGATCCAGACCATAAGCTCGCGCTGCTCATGTGGCTTGTCGCTGAGGGGGTCGAGGCGTGTTGCATCAATCCAATCGTAGCCAACACGCCCGACGGCGTACGGGCCGGTGGGGATTGGGAGAACGAGAGGCTGATTATGCCATACCAAGATCAACAGAACGAGGCCGAGCAGGAGCAGCAATCCGGCGCAGGTGATTCCTAAAAATAGTTTGATGAGGCGCTTGCGTAATGACACTGACCATCCTCCACGACAAGGCAAACCATACGCGCTGCCGGGCCGCTCAGGCAAGCACCTGCGTGCAGGAGGAGCCCGTTATGGTTCAATCTTGCTCATGAAGGCCAAAGTGGTGGGCATTCGGCGCGGCTACGGCACGAGCGTGAGATCGACGAACCCGCGCTCCCAGTCGGTGCGTGTCACTCGCACGCGGATGCGGTCACCACGGCCCAGCCCGGCATCTGCCCGCATGAGTCGGCCTTCGACGGGCGGATGGTCAAGCCGCGCCCATACACCGTAGTCGTTCGCATTAGTCACCGTCGCGTCGAACAGCTCGCTCTTGCGCTCCTGCACGAGCACGGTTCCATAGATCTTGAACATGTCGCGCTCGACTGTGTCGGCGGCCCGGCCCCGCTCGCGGCAGTGCTCGACAAGGTCGTCAAGTTCGGGCACAGTGTACGGTGCCGGCCGGCCCGTGATGGCGGCCTTGAGTAGCCGTTGCGCGAGCAGGTCGGCGTAGCGGCGGAGTGGTGCGGTTGCGCGGGTGTAGCCATCGAGGGCCAGGCCGTAATGTGATGGTGAATCTTCGCCGGGCAGTATTACCAGATCCTCGGTACCGCCGAGCAGCCGTGTGAGCGCAGGCTGAAGCGCTGCGAAGCCGTCCGGGTCCGATGTGCGTAGCTGGTGCACGAAACTACCAAAGGCGCTACGGTCCGGCTCGTCGGGAAGCTCGTAGCCGTGCTCTTCGGCGAGATCGAGCAGGTCGTCCCAGTCGCGCGGGGCTTGGCTGCGGGCGATCCAGGGTAGCTCGCTAGCGCTCATGAAGCGCGCGATGGCGGCATTCACAGTGACCATGAGATGCTCGATCATTGTGCGTGCGCGGTTAGGCAGGACGACGACCATATCCACGATTCGGTCGTCGTCAAAGATGGGCTGCACCTCGGCGCGCACCAGATCGAAGGCCCCAGCGGCCAAGCGACAGCCGCGCAGAGCTAGCACGGCGGCTTCGTGGAGCCGCAGTTGCTCACCAATCTCCGGTGACTCCGCAACGGTTGCAAGCGCGGCGGCCTCACCCGCAAGCCAGCTGCCCGCCTCTTCATAAGCGAGCCGCGCATGATTGCGCACCACGGCCCGGTAGAGATCGCCGGAGCGAACTGTACCGGCCGGGTCCACGATCAGTTCAATCACCAGCGCGAGCCGATCCTCACCCGCCAAAAAGGATGCCCGCCCAACGGCGAGGGACTCCGGGAACATCGGGTAGGTCACAACGCCGGTGAAGACGGACGCGGCATTGCCGGCAGCATGCAGATCGAGCGGCGACCCCTGGGGCACCCAGGCGTCAACGTCGGTGATGGCTACACGCAGCAGGGTGGTACCGTCATCGAGCAGTTCGGCAACCGAGATTTGGTCGAGATCGCGCGACGCATGCTCGTCGATCGAGATCCACCAGAGGTCGCGCAAATCGCGTATGGTAGCATCGACCAGCGTATCGAGCGAGACACCGTCCAAGGCGGTGAGTTGCTCCTTGGCATGCGGCTGCTGCAAACCAAGCAAGAAGCCGGCGTCGATTGTCTTGGTGCGCGCGACCGCGCGCAGGTATGGTTGAGGGTTTTGGCCACGGTTTGTTTGACTTCGCATACTATTGATCAGCAAGCCCTAGGCCAGGGAAACCCTGCCGAAGCTTGAGACATCACTCCTCTCTTTATATGCCCATTGACTCCCAGAGTATACTTGAATCAGATTTCCACATGCTGCTGCCGCACTCGGTTCTGTCAGCCAGACGCCCACCACTACAACATCGCCCTCCTTGCTGCAACCGTATAGCTGCCTGGCATCGGAAGCGGGCGGCGGTGTGAGATTCGTAGATTGGGCGGCCGTGATCAGTACGTCGAGGAGGACTGTATGCATCACCGATTCCTTCGCACAAGCGTGGTATTCGTTTTCCTGCTGGCCCTTCTCATTCTCCCCGAAGCGGGCCCAACGGCCTTTGTGGCCGCACGACAACCTGATGTTGCCGGCCCGCATACAGCCCCACAAATCGAGCAACCACCTGCGTACACCTATGCGACGGGGACGATTGCCGTGGGAGCCAGCTATGTGACGGTTGTCACGCGCTTCGCCAGCACTACGAGTCGTATTTTACTCACTGTGGATACGACCGCCTGGCCCGGCAACGATGTAGCCCTACCCGGCATTCGGATCATTGATCACGGGAATGGCTACTTCAAGGTGGGAACGCTGGACGGCAGCCTGGCACCCGCACCCAGCGGCATCCCTTTTAACTATGTCATCTTCAACGCTACAACCATTGGGAGCAATGCTTTTGTCGGAACCGCGAAGATCCCGGCAAACACGCACAACGTCGGCGTTAATTTGGGTCCGACGACGAGCAGCAGTACGATCCTGCTTACGGTCGATACAACCGGATCGAGCGGCTCGGTCTCCGGCGTCAAGGTCAATAATCACGGTGCCGGCTTTTTCACCGTCACCACGCTCGACCTCCGCAATCCCCCGATCGATCTGACCTTTAACTACTACGTTAACACGTCCACCGACTGTTTCAGCGCATGCCACGCCACGATCCCGTCGGGAGTTTACAACGTTGGTCTCTCGAACTTCTATGTCGCAAAACCCTCCGGCATCTTTCTGACGGTCGATGCGACCACGATTCCTAACGACGTCTCGCTGGCCGGCGTTAAGGTCAACAACCACGGCTCCGGCTTCTTTACCATCAGTACCGACCGGCTGAGCCTCGCCCCGAGCACGGGGATTACCTTTAACTGGGTCTTTTTCCAGGCACCCGCCTACTGGGAAGAGTTCGGACCGACGGCGCTGAGTGGCAAGAGTTGGACGGCAGCCGTGGACTCGGTCGATTTCCTGACGCAGTACATCGGCTCGACAATGGGTGGGGTGTGGAAAACAACCAACGGCGGCGACACATGGAGCTCGGCCTGGGTGGGCCAGCGCCAAGCGACGATTATGCATCTGGCCTGGCTGCCGGGGAGCCGCACGAACCTCTACGCGCTCGGCTACGACGGCACCGTATACCTGACCCAGAATGCGGGCGACGCGTGGACCACGCTCGCCAGCCCTGCTCCGTTCAATGCCAGCGGTGCCGGGTATTATGGTGATAGTGGCACGATAGCAGTCCCGACGAGCGGGCTGCCGCTCGTCTGCTCCGATGTGGGGCTGTACCAATACAACATCTTCGTCCCCGGAAACTGGCCCTTGTTCGGCCCCGACAGTGTGGCCCACGCCTGCAACGACATCGTGCTAGGCCCCGACGGCATTTATGTAAGCTTCCGGGATATTGGTGTATACCGGCGTAATTCGTTGGATCTAACCTGGCACCAGATTAAGACGCCCATCGACGGCAACCCTCGTCCGGCGCGGATCGCGCTCGGCCCGCACAATATTGTGCTCAACTATGACTGCGAAATCTTCGTTAATCCCGACCGTACGACGTTGAGTGGACCTAATCCCAATAGCACCTGGCAGGATAAGGGACATATTTGCACCACCGCCCAGGCCGGCTATGCCACGTCGGCGGCAGTCTCGCCCACCAACGACAACCACTTCATCGTTACCGGCAACGATGTCTGGTTAACCACCAACGGCGGTTCATCCTGGTCGCATCCGGGTGTCGGCCAGGACGATCACCAAACCGTCTTCTTTGACGATAGCCACGTGCTACTAGCGACCGACAACGGGCCGCGCCTATCGCTCGACGGCGGTAACACTTGGCTTCAGGCGCTTACCACAAGCATCTTCACTGATGGGCCGCCGATCAAGGAGTATTACGACATTTCGGTCACGCAGCAGGATCAGTTTGGCAGGGTGATGGTCGGTGGCAATGCCCAGGATAGCGGGCCGATCGTCATGGCAGGGAGCCATTCCGGCTTTTATGTAACGGGCGGCGAGATTGGACTGGCGGCAATCGCCGCTCGTCCGCTCAACACGGTCAATGGGGATGGCACACGGGTCAGTAGCTTCCGTGTCTATAGCACGGATAGCAGTGCGCAGGTGGATCCCACCTCACAACTGCGCATGTATGCCTGCACCTTCGACCTGCCGGGCCCCGGCTATCCTACGCCGCCCGGTGCCGAAGAAGGTACGTACCCGCTGCCATCCGATAAAACCGGAACGGCCTGCAGCGGTGGACAAGGCGTACTGTTCCCTGTCATCCCAACGGCAATCGGTGTCAGCCCTGTTGCGCGCGGTGATGTCCTGGTTGGCCTGCAAAGCGGTGCGCTCTACCGCTCGATAACCAACTCGGACGGCAAGCAGTACCAAGTATTGCTCGCGGCACCGGCCACGCCCGACCCGATCACCGCCATCTATATGAACGGCACCGAGGACTATGCCTTTGTCGGCTACCAGTCAGGCATTATTCAGCGCATCAAGTTGCCGTTTTCCACAACGCCCGCCGTCGATGTGACGACCCAGCCCGTGCACGCAGCGGTGACCACCTTCACAGGCCGGCCCAGCTTCAGCGAGGTCTATGTCGCTTATGCGCAAAGTGTTTGGCGAAGTGATACCAACGGCTCCCCCAGCGGTAGCAACCCCGCGTGGACCAATATCACGGGCAACGTCGATACCGCCAACCTCGCCATCGTTGGTCTCGTCCGCGACCCGAACCACCCGGTTGTGTATCTTGCGACCGGCCACACGAGCTGGTACGGCGCATTCGGCGGCAACCCCATGGTCTACCAGAGCCCTACTCCCGCGACCGGCACGTGGACCGCGGTCGGGCAGGGTCTGCCAAATGGTGTGCCGATCACTGGTATCGGCATCGCCGCCGATCAGGCGCTCTATCTCTCGACACAAGGTCGCGGCATCTGGTGGCGGCGGGACGTCACCAGCATTCCACCCAATAGTGGCGTTAATAGCCCGGCTGCCGGCATGAGTGACACCGAGATCCGCAGTATCTTCGTGACCACCTGCTCGTATCCGACCGGCTGGAAGAATATTAACCTGCTCGACTTCAAGCTTGCCATGAATCTCGGGCCGGGCGACGGCGAGCCATTGGCGTTATGGGTCGAGTTCGATCAGAACGCGAATCTCATTCGCTTCTACGATCCCGACAGCGGCACATGGAGCTCGGGTACAGCCGGCGCCAACGTTCGGCTGCATAGTCGCTTCGCAGATCTCGACTTGTCGAATACCATTGTGCATGGCTTCGGCCCAACGGACCCGACGGTGCAAATCACCTGGTCCGTGATCTTCCATCAACCGGCGAGCGGGACACCGCTGCAGCAGTACCTGAAGGTCGCCGACGACTTCGGATCAAGCACCGGTTGGGACAAGGTCGGTACATGGTCCGTACATAATGGCTCGACGGTGGAGTTGCCGCTGATCCTGCACTAGGAGTAGGTACGCTGCCCCGTCGCGCGAAGTAGCGTTTCCTGCACCAGCAGTTCGTGTGCAGATGTCCGATCCGGGGGTTGTTCGCCAAGGATGGTAGCGACAAAGGCTGCAAGTTCGAGTTCGTAGAGCGTCTGACGTGACTGGAGCGCCACCGGAATGTGCTGTTCACCTGCTATGTAGCCGTCGCGTGCCGCCGTGAGGCACAACCGCAGTGCTCCAGCCGGCTCCATTGGCTCCATGATCACGCTACCGGCGCTGCCAAAGAGCTCGAACCGCCGGGCAGGTGGTAGACTCTCCATGGCGGCAATATCAATGAATGCGAGGGCGTGGTCGAAGCCAAAGACCCCCAGGGTGTTATCGGCGAAACCGGCCACGGTACCGCTGTCGTTCCGCAGGAACATGCTCACCTCCTGCGGACGTCCCAGCAGCCACACAATCTGATCGAGCATGTGGCCGGCAAGATCATAGAAGATGCCTCCGCTGTGGCGGCTGATCACCTGCCGCGCCGCCTCTGAAATCGAGGTAGAGAAATGAGCCCGGATGGCAAAAACATCTCCTAACAGGCCCGCCTGCACCCACTTGGCGATCTGTCCGAAGCCAGCATGATAGCGGAACATATAGCCCATTTGGATCAGCAGGTGCTGCTGTTCCGCGAGCGCCACTACCTGCCGCCAGTGCTCCCAATGCTCACCAGCGGGCTTGTCGTACCAGCAATGCTTGCCCGCGCGGATGATCTGCTCGGTCTGCAGCAAACTCTCGTCGTTGCGGCCCTCGGAGGCGACGGCAACGATCGAGGGATCGTCCAGCATCTCGCTAATGTCGTTGAACCAATGCACACCCTCGAACGGGCCGGACCCATCTTCTAACTCACGTCGCCGCTCAACGTCAGGTTCGAAGACACCCGCGAGAGCGACGCGGGAATTGCGGCGCAAGGCCAAAAGTTTGCCGCCGGCATGACCGTGTTTAGTTCCATACTGCGCCATCCGCAGGTGTTCCATGTAACCTCCAACTCGGCGATCGGTCGTGTCAACCGACGTCCTCGGTACAGACGTAGATGTGCCGGCCACACTCTAATCAACCATGTGCGATGGTATGATGAGACGCAGACAACAGCAGCCTGGATACAACTATACAGGATGACGTCTGCACTTTTTGTTTGGAAAGGGAGGCGGGTATGACAACAGCGAACTCCGCTAAGGAAGGCTTTGTCCCATTCCGGGGATACAAGGTTTGGTATCGGATTGTAGGCGAGAAGGAAGCGCCGGGCAAACTGCCGCTGCTCTGCCTGCACGGCGGCCCAGGGGCGACCCATGACTACCTGGAGCCGTTGGAACTGATGGCTGCCACCGGCAGGCGCGTCATCTTTTACGACCAGTTGGGCGTGGGCAACTCCGATCATCCACATAATCCTGCGCTATGGACGGTGCCGCTTTTTCGGGAGGAGCTTGGTGTCATGCGGCAGGAACTCGGTCTCGACCATGTTCATATTCTGGGCCAGTCCTGGGGCGGCATGCTGGGGATGGAGTACGCCTTGACGCAACCGACAGGACTGGCATCACTGATTGTCGCAGACTCCCCTGCGAGTATGCCCCAATGGGTGGCGGAGGCGAATCGCTTACGCGAAGAACTGCCGGCCGAGGTACAGGCGACGCTGTTAAAGCATGAGGCCGCCGGGACGACGGATGATCCGGCCTACGAGGAGGCGATGATGGTCTTTTATCGCCGCCATGTCTGTCGCGTCGACCCGTTTCCCGACTATGTGGCGCGGGCCTTTGCTCATATGGCGGAAACGCCCGAGGTCTATCACACAATGAACGGACCGAGTGAGTTCCATGTTATCGGGACACTCAAAGACTGGGACATTACGGCCCGGCTGGGGGAAATCCGGGTGCCGACGTTGGTCGTGTCGGGACGCTACGATGAGGCCACGCCTGCCATCGCGGAGACAGTTCACCGGGGGATCAAAGGCTCCGAGTGGGTGCTCTTCGAGCATAGTTCGCATATGCCACATGTGGAAGAGACCGAACGGTTCATGGCAGTGCTGACGACGTTCCTGGATCGTGTTGAGACAAAAATAGGCAGTCAGTGAGGCGGCTGTGGAGGGCCGCCCTTTTACGGCGAGCTTCGATCACTTCTTTCGACCGATGGCCGCAGTGGTCGGGTAGTCCATCGCAGGCCCTTACTCTGCGGCTCGCCCAATGACACGATAATAGGGTTCCTGCTCGGCCAGATCGCCATCGAGTTGGACTTCAACCTGACCGTTTCGAATACGTGCGGTGTAGCACGGCTGGGCATAGGCCGACGGACCACAAAGCACGCGGCCATCCTCCAATGAGAAGGTCGACCCATGCCACGGGCACACGATGGTCGTTCCCTCTAGCAGGCCTTCCGACAGTGGAGCTCCCAGATGCGCACAGCTTTGCCCCAGCGCATACACGTGCTCACCCCGTTTGATCAGGACCACGTCCTCACCGCCGGCAGTGGCATGCGTCGGTTTGTCCTCTGGGAGTTCAGCAGCCGCCATCACTGCGGTAAACTGGCTTTTGCCGGTCACCCAAGCGTTGCGGTTCACCATCACGCCGAGCTTATAGGCCAGATCGCCACCAATGTAACCGCCGCCCATGACGCATAAATAGCCCAGGTTCGAGAGTGTTTTACCAACCGACCGGCTACCGGAGCGACGCTGCAATGACGAAAGCCCATAGAGGACGGTTCCCGTGACGTTGAACAACGCGTGGGCGACGCCGGTCCGCCGCTGTGTACCCTGGAGATAGCGCCAGTCTGCTAATCC
>JBBRHB010000134.1:0-10062 GCA_038223355.1 Chloroflexales bacterium | reverse complement strand
GGCCATTCACCGCGCCATACGCCATTTCCCATGTCGGTCAAATGGGCAGCAGCACACGGCGGTGTCCAATCGCTACACCCACCAATCAAGTGCTCAAGGTTCCCTGCCAGCGTCACGCTGGTTGGTGTCGAGGAGTTCGGACGAACGGCCGCCAAGGTCCGGGGCGTCGCAAGCGGCGCGAGAACGACGAGTAGCAAGCAGAGCAGCAGTGCTAAGCCACTACCTTTTGGATAGTCGATCTTCATATGGGTTCCTATCAGCTACGGGGAAGCCCGCCTACAGAGCGTAGCTAGCATCTGAGGCAGGTTGTCACACGAATTATAATCGAAGCCTGACCAGCGTCAACGGCGCTTGCGCTGTTGCGGGACGTACCGCCAGGAGAAATGCTGCGAGTCCAAGCACCAGCAAGCCCACGAGCACAATCAAGCCATATTCGGTGACGACCTGGCGCGGAATGCCGCTCTCGTCCGCCTGCTGTAGGCTGCCGGTTGCTCCATAAAAGATCAGCAGCAGTGCGGCAGCGTTAAGTAGAAAGCGGGCTGGCCAGAAGCCGAGGACCCAATAGCTTTCCACGAGTATGCATGCGACAAGCAGCGCCAGTATCCAGGCGTGTGGGTGCTCATGGAGCAGGTGATAGCCCAGCAGTGTTACTGTTGGCAGCAGTAAGCAGGCGGCGTAGAGCGTGCGATATTGATTAAAGGCAACTGCCGCAAAGATGGCAAATGCTAGCCCGTAAGCCACAATCGTCTGCGTAATACCCGCCGCCGCCTGTTGTGCCCGTGTGCCCAGGAGCAAGCCGTGCTGTGTCACGTACAGGAGAATCAGGAGTACTCCTGTGGCAACCAGGACCCCTAGATACGTAACGATGCCGTATTCCCCTCTGAACAGGCGGAAAAAGGCGAAAGCCGCCGTCGGTGTCAGGGCCGGTAAGATCCACAAAGGTAGCAGCGCCGCCCAATCGAATGGACCTACGTGCACAGGGGTGAGCATGCTCCGGGTAAAGCGCTGGTGCGCCCGTACCACGAACTCGCCGCCCATCCCGGCCAACAGTGAAAGGAGCAGCACGAGCGGCCATGCTACGCTAATCTTGGGCAGGTCGCCACCCAGGTTGAAAACAGCCTGAGTTGGCCCCGCGTCTAGCAAAAAGATGACACCAAAGCCGGCCAGAATCAAGGTCAACAGCGGCATCAGGCGGTCAAGCCGCGGCATAATGTTCAATACGTATGATCCAATTGTGCCAGCAAGGTGCGGAGCGGAAGATCGGCCAACGAGCGTAGCCTCATCGCCACTGGCGGGAGCCGTAAATCTGCCGTCAGTGGACCGGGCACTGCAATGCAGCGAATGCCGGCAGCGGCGGCGGCCATCATACCATTGGGCGAGTCCTCGAAGACCAAACAGTGAGCAGGAGCAATGCCCAAGCAAGTAGCCGCCTTTAGGAAAAGATCGGGCGCCGGTTTGACATAGGCGACGTCATCGCTGGTAACGATACACTGGAAAAAGGCGCGCACGGCGTGCCGTTCGAGCCAGCCGTCCACCCACCTTCTGCTACTAGAGGATGCTACTGCAATCGGCAAGCCCAAGCTCTGCGCCTCCTCTATAATCGTCGTGACACCTGGCAGCAGCGGTTGATCCACGCTCATGTGCTCTTTAAGCACCTGACGCGCCTCCCAAACTATATCTTTATCGAGCTCCTTGCCCGTCAATCTTTGCAGTTCGCCCACAGCATCGAAGACCCCGGCAGTGCCAATATCTTGCTGGTAAAGCTCTCGCGGTAGCTCGGCCCCATGCTGGCGATAAATCTCGACCCAACTCTGGTATGCCGGTGTTTCGGTATCAACGAGCAAGCCATCGAAATCGAAAATGAGGGCCTGAACAGTATCGCTCATTGCCGTCCTTCCATGACCAGGCTCATAACCTTATACGTTAGCTTAGCCGCAAGATAATTGGGCGCATGTAGCCCAGGAATTGGGGCAAGCTCGACAACATCGAAGGCCAGCACTCGTTCGGCACTGCCGGCGATCAGACGCACAATGTCAAGCACTTCTTGCCACAACAGGCCGTCGGGCTCGGGCGTGCCCGTAGCTGGCATTAAGGCTACATCGAGACAATCAATGTCAATCGTTAAATAGACCCGTTTGCCCTGGACAAACTGCTTAAGTACCTCACGGTGTTCACCCGCATGAACCTGCTCCGCAAAAAACACCTGTACTTGCTCCGGGTTATCCCGGATAAACTCGGCCTCATCAATGCTCAACGACCGAATACCCAGTTCTAGGAGTGGGCCACCACTGTTGTCAAGCACCCGCCGCATCGCCGACGCATGCGAGAATGGTGTGCCCTCATACTGGTCCCGCAGGTCGGCGTGTGCATCGAGTTGCACCGTCACAAACGGATCATGCACTGCTTGCAGGCCACGCGCGACCGCGCCGGAAATCGAGTGCTCGCCGCCGAGTACACATAGCAATCCGTCGGGCCGCGCAAGGTCAGTGACCGCTGCGGCAATTTCGGCATGCGCGGTTTCGGGTGAGTGGTAGTTGGGTGCCAGTGCCGGCATAGTATGCACGCCCCACGCGAGCGCGCATTCCGCCTTGAACTCCCGGTCATACAGCTCTACCTGCTGCGAAGCGGCAATAATAGCTTGTGGTCCCTGCCGCGTGCCTTGCCCATAACTCGTGGTAAGCTCGTATGGTACGGGTAAGATCACAACCTTGCTGGTTGCACGGTTGCTTACTTCAGGTGGTAAGCCCAAAAAGTTGGGCGTCGGCAAAAATTCGTAATGCATAGCGTGTCCTTCCCTAGCCATTATACCTGCCTACGCACTATGGCCTGCCACATGAAGCCTGCTACAATCCCCACATGATCGAGCTCAACGAACTTCTCCACGTGGGTGGCACGCTTTGCGGGCCGGTTTATGAACACACCTTTGTGGATTGGTGCTACGACTCACGATTAGCTCAACCGGGTCAATGTTTTGTCGCACTCCGCACCGAACGTCGCGATGGCCATCTGTTTATTGCCGATGCGGTCGCCCGTGGTTGCACAGCTGTCTTATGTACACAACCGGCGACCGACATAGCTGCGACGATGATCCAGGTGGAGGATGTCAGAACCACCCTACAGCGCTGGGCAAGCTCGCGGTTGCAACGCTATGGCCCTCAAGTAATCGGTGTAACGGGGAGTGTCGGCAAGACCAGCACTAAACGCGCTATTGCGACCGTGCTTGGGGCGCTTGGGCCCGTCTTCAGCTCACGGCGTTCCTTTAACTCTCTTCTTGGCTTGCCACTGACTCTGGCCCATCTCTCACCCGAGCAACAGTGGGCGGTGCTGGAGATGGGAGTTGACCGTTTTGGCGAGATGGAACAGCTGGCGCGTCTGTTTCCTCCGGACATAGCGGTGATCACCAATGTTGCGCCAACGCATTTGCACTACTTGCGTGACGAAGAGCACATTGCGCAAGAAAAAAGCAAACTGGTTGCCGCCCTGCAACCGGACGGTTATGCCGTCTTGAATGCCGATGATCCCCTGGTCAGGGCCATGGCCGCTCAGACGGCTGCGTCAATCGTCTGGTATAGCTGTGCTCCCGAACTCGCTGATCAGCACAATCTGCCTCGCTCGCCCTTGCCGCTGCTTTCTGCCACAAATATTACGGTAACCCTAGCCGGTACACGCTTCGACCTGCAATATAATGATGCTATCTATCCCGCTACTATTCCATTCGTCGGCGAACATACCGTGTATAGTGCCCTGGCGGCTGTCGCCGTAGGCCTATGCTGTGGCCTTCAGTGTGTAGATGCCATAGCGCGTCTCCCTTTAATCGAGCGCCAAGCCGGTCGCCTCAATCCCTTGCCCGGTCTACACGGCAGCACGATCCTGGACGATAGTTATAATGCCTCGCCTCGGTCAGTCGGGGCGGCCCTCCATACGCTTGCCGACCTTTCTGCTCGCCGCCGCATTGCAGTGCTTGGCCCGATGCTGGAGCTAGGCGAGCAAAGTGCGCACTGGCATCGAGTGTTAGGAACGACCGCCGCATCTATCTGTGACGTGGTAATCCCGGTAGGCGACCTTGCCGCCCAATTCGTGCCTCATCACACTGGCCCCGAGCAATCGTTCTCGCGCTTCAACGTCCAGGCAACCAACGCCGATGCGCTAGCCTTCCTTCGCCCGCAGCTGGGGCCTGGCGATCTGGTGTTGGTCAAAGGGTCGGCGGCAGCGCGCATGGAGCAAATTGTCGCGGGTCTGATGTTGCCCACCGTAAATGTCCCGGCTGTGCTGGTGCGGCAAGAAGCAGCCTGGGAAAAAGTGCGCGTAGCCGAAGCCGACCGGCCAACCTGGCTTGAGATCGATCTGGGAGCCATTGCGCATAATGTTGAACAGGTCAAGCACATCGTTGGCGCCGAACCCAAGATCATGGCCGTGCTCAAAGCCGATGCCTATGGCCATGGCGCGCTTCCCGTCGCTCGTACCGTGCTGCAGCATGGCGCGACCCACCTTGCCGTCGCGACCCTCGGCGAGGCGATTGCGCTGCGCAAAGCCGGTATTGTCGCCCCCGTGCTCATCCTAGGCTACACACCGCCTTGGCAAGTCCGCGATGCCCTGCGCTACGATGTGCAGATCGCACTCTGGGACTCTCAGGTCGCCCAGGAAATCGCGCTCGCCACCGCGGAGTTGCAACGCACCGCCCAGGTGCATGTCAAGGTCGACACGGGCATGGCACGTCTGGGGCTTTGTCTCGACCAAGCGCCCGCCTTCCTCCATCTCCTCCATGACCTGCCCGGCATCGACGTCATAGGATTATTTACCCATTTCGCAACTGCTGACAGCGCCGATCCCCACTTTGCCCAAACCCAACTGCAACGCTTCGACGCTATCCTGCAAGTCATTACCTCTGCCGGTTTACGGCCACCGCTCGTGCATGCCGCCAATAGCGCAGCAATTTTGCGCTATCCGCAGGCGTACTATGACCTTGTGCGACCTGGCATCTGCTTATATGGCCTCTCACCTTCACCGGATACTCCCTGCCCCCCCGGCTTCCGGCCGGCACTTCAATTTAAAACCGAGATAGCTCAGGTCAAAACATTGCCCACCGGTGCGCCCGTCTCCTATGGCGCGACCTGGCATGCACCGCGACCCTCAACCATCGCGACCATCCCGGTTGGTTATGCCGACGGCTTCCGCCGCTCCCCAGCCTGGCAAGCCGTCTTGGTCAATGGCCTGCGTGCGCCCATCGTGGGTCGTGTGTGCATGGACTATACAATGATCGACATAACAGATATACCCGGTGTGCGTGTCGGTGCCGAGGTCGTCTTGATCGGACCACAAGGTACCGCTCGCATTACCGCCGAGGAGGTCGCAAGCTGGCTCGACACGATCAACTACGAGGTCGTCGCCGCGATCCTGCCCCGCGTCCCACGGCTAGTGTAGCCCCGGCAACTGTAACGTGTCGCGCCCGCCCTTAAAACCCTCGCCCCATCGTGGGAGAGGGTGGTCGCCGCGGCGACCGGGTGAGGGGTTGCCACGGCTGGTCTAGCTCACTAAACTTGACAACTGACTGCCTGTAGGTATAATACAAACCCTGTGCCGAGGTGGCGAAATTGGCAGACGCGCTACTTTGAGGGGGTAGTGGGGGCAACCCCGTATGGGTTCAAGTCCCATCCTCGGCACCATACGTGATTGGTGCAGGATAGGCTGCACATCACGGGCGATTAGCTCAGTTGGTAGAGCGTCTGCTTTACACGCAGAATGTCGGCGGTTCGAACCCGTCATCGCCCACCAAAATCGAAAGATGCCGAGTTAGCTCATGTTCGGTAGAGCGCACGCCTGAAAAGTGTGAGGTGCCCGGATCGTCGCCGGGACTCGGCACCAAAGAAAAGGGGAGGTTGTATACCTCCCCTTTTGCGTTGCTCTTTTTCGACCCTAGCCCCAGTGAATCGTCAATACGATGAAGATTGCGGCGAATATCAAAGGGCCGCCGATGACGACCGAATAGATCCGTTTGTCGTACTTCAGGTGCATGTAGAACATCGCCACCATGACCGCCTTGATTGCACTAACGACCAACAAAAACGGAATACCAATACTGCGGGGTAATGCAACAGCCGGTGACAGCCCAATGTACTGGTTAATGACACCTGTCGAACTGACCTCAATGATCGTCAATGCCGTCAAAATGTAAAAGATTGTCATGTAGGGCCGGTGTTCGTGCGTGTGCTGTAGCTCATGAACTTCGTCGCCCCGCGATACCCCATATTCTTTGGCCATCACAAACCCCTAAATCAGATACACGATCGTGAACAACAAAATCCACACCAGGTCAACGAAGTGCCAGTAAAGACCGAATAGCTCGACCCCTAGATAATCTTCCGGGGTATACACACCCTTATAGGATTTGAAGAGCACAATCGACAGCCAGATCACACCCGCAAAGACGTGCATGCCGTGGAACCCGGTTTGGATAAAGAAGGTGCTGCCATACGTAGCCGGATAGGCGATCCCACCATGTGTGATGGCATCGCGCATATTGAGCCCTTCGCCCAGCAACTTTGTGTACTCCACGGCTTGAATCCCGAGGAAGGTGAGCCCCAGTACTAGTGTGGCAATCAGAAACATGTGGAAGCGCCGGATGTTGCCTTCTTGAATGTTGGCGAGTGCCATGACCACCGTCACACTGCTGACGATCAAGATAAAGGTGTTGAGGCTCGTCAGTGGCACATTCAAGATCGTGCCAGGCTCCGGCCACCGTGCCGACACACGCCGGATCGTTAGCGAGCCGCCAATCAGCGAGGTGAAGAACATGACTTCCGAGGCTAGGAACAGCCACATGCCGAGCTTCATGTTCTCGCCGCCGGCTACCACCTCGGTGGTGTCGTGCAGGGTATTTGAGAGTTGTTTCACCGTTGCCATCAAAACTCCTTATGAGCTGCACATTTAATGATCTTGCTTTTGCCGACGCGCCTTGAGATGCGTTCTCGTATCTTCGGTCAGCCACCCTCCCATCCCAATCGCGAAGATGATCAATCCAACAATCAGTACAAGCAGACCAAGCACGCTGCTGAGCGCGACCAAAGTTATACCAATTGCTAAGACCAACGGGAAAATACTTGGATCGGGCATATGGTGCGCACCATGCTCATGCGTTTCATGGCCCGTGGCAGAATGGGGATCGTGCGAATTTGACATCGTCGTAGCCTCCTTTGGTGGCTGCTAGGCCAGTGATAGCATAATCAGATGATCGACAACCAACGCGCCGAACAACAAGGCCAAGTATAACAGCGAGTACTTATAGAGCGGCCACGCCATGCGGGTACCGGGTTCTCTGAAGAGTTTAAAGGCTAAGCGAATGAACCATAGTCCCAAGCCAAGCGCCAGGACCAAGTACAACAAACCGGTGATTCGCAAAGGTGTTGGTAGCACCGAAATGGCAACCATCAGAAACGAATAAAGCAGGATCTGCCACTTCGTTTCGGCCTCGCCATGTGCTACTGGCAGCATCGGAATACCGGCTCGGGCATAATCGGCTCGCCGCAAGAGCGCAAGGGCCCAGAAGTGCGGTGGTGTCCAGTAGAAGATAATCGCAAAGAGGAGCAGGGCCGCTAGATTAATATGGCCGGTCACTGCAGCCCAGCCTACGAGCGGCGGGACGGCACCCGCTGCGCCGCCAATCACAATGTTCTGGGTTGTCGTCCGCTTGAGCAAACGTGTATACACCAATACATAATAGATCGAGCCGCCGATTGCCAGCGCCCCGGCTAGCACATTAGAACTCAGCGCCAAAACTGCAAAAGCCAGTACATTCAATAGCAGCCCAAAAACTAGGGCATCTACCGGCCGCAAACGGCTACTCGGTAAAGGACGACGGCTCGTCCGGCCCATTAGTGCATCGACATCCCGATCAAGATACATATTAATCGCGTTTGCACCCCCGGCGGCGAGATACCCTCCCAGCAGCGTCCACATAACGAGGCCAAATGAAATTGGGTGGGTGCGATCTACGGCCAGCAACATGGCGGCGAGCGTCGTCAGCAATAAGAGCGAGATAATACGCGGCTTGGTGAGCGCGACAAAGTCACGTATCAAGCCCTTGGTACCTGTCGCGGCAACTGGATCGATGGGTTGCTTTTTCCGGATTAGCACCCGTTGGCCATACCGCAAGAAGACGATTGGTAAAGCTGTCACACTCACGAACAAGCAGCCCCCGACCACAATCTGTAGCAGTGGGAAGAATTGCCAGGTTGCCCCGATGACCATACTGCCGACCAGCACGAGGTAGAGTGTTGAGATGCCTGTCGCAAATGTGCCTACAAGTCGTACTGCTCGCGGTTGGACGGCCCAAGCCCGCAGCGTCACAAACCACAGCAACACAACGCTGAATAGCAGCACAGTGCGGAACAACATATGAAGCTGGGCCGGTGCATCTCCAGGCCAGAAGCTATCGACTCGGCAGCCGGGTAAGGTTGGGCAGGTCCAGCCAAGATTCGTGCTACTGACCAGGGTGCCAAGCAGCAGTGCTAACCATACCACAATCGTCGTGAACCAGACCCGGTTGAGCCCGTCTTTGGCCGTCAGCCGGACACCATCAGTCCGGTGCCCGAGCAATTGGAAGAAGGAAACCATAAACGTATCCTAGCTGCCGATCGTCTGTTTGTCTGCTGCATTGGGCTTCACTTTGGCTGCCTCGCGACGGCCCTCACGTTCGATCCGGCGGTCGCGTACTGGCCGCTCACTAGTTACCAAAGGAACGGTGTCAAAGTTATGGGCGGGCGGTGGCGACGAGGTTGCCCATTCGAGCGTGTTAGCGCGCCATGGATCATCGCCCGCAATGGCACCATTACGGAGCGAAATAAAGAAGTTGATCAGGAAGATCAGCACCGATAGCGCGATCATCTGTGATCCGATCGTCGAGATGAGATTATACGTATTGAAGCCGAGATCGGCCCGGTAGGTATAGATCCGCCGTGGCATACCGAGCAATCCGAGCATGTGTTGCGGGAAGAAGGTCACATTGAAACCGATGATCATCACCCAAAACTGGATCTTCCCCAATCGTTCGCTCAGCATCCGTCCAGTGATCTTCGGCAGCCAATAGTACAGCCCGGCGAAGATACCAACGACCGAGCCGCCGAACAAGACATAGTGAATATGTGCTACGACCCAGTAGGTATCGGTCATCTGCCAGTCGATCGGCACCAGCGCCAAGAACACGCCGTTGATCCCCCCGATCAAAAACATCGTCATCAAGCCGACCGTATAGAGCATGGGCGTGTCGAATCGGAGGTTGCCATACCACATCGTCGCGATCCAGTTAAAGAACTTGACGCCTGTGGGCAACGCGATCAACATCGTCGCTGCCATAAAGAAGCCCTGTAGGACCGGCGTTAGCCCCGTCGCGAACATGTGATGCGCCCACACCGTAAAGCCGAGGAGCGCGATGCCGACTGTGGCGAAGGCCATCGCCTTGTACCCGAACAGGGGTTTGCCCGAAAAGACTGGGATGATTTCTGAAACGATACCAAAGGCGGGCAGGATCATGATATACACCGCTGGGTGCGAGTAGAACCAGAACATATTCTGCCAGAGCCGCGTATCGTTCAAAGCCGGGTCGAAGAAGTGTGCGCCCAGATTTCGGTCGGCTAGCAGCATGATGAGTGCGCCCGTGATCATTGGCGTCGCGAACAAGATCATGAGCGACATTGTTAGAATTGACCAGGCAAACATCGGGATGCGGAACCAACTCATGCCCGGCGCACGCATACGGTAGAGCGTCACCAGGAAGTTGACCGCTCCACCGAGCGACGACGTACCAACCAAGATCAGACCAATGATCCAGAAGTCAATCGCCAAGGTCGGTGAATAGGTTTTCTCGGTGAGCGGGGTATAGCCCGTCCAGCCACCTGCAGCCGCGCCACTGCCGACGACAAAACCCATTTCCAAAACGATGCCGGCGGTGACGAGTAACCACAGCGATAGCGCATTGATCCGCGGAAATGCCATATCCGCCGCGCCGATCATCAACGGAATAAAGTAATTGCCCAATCCGGCCCACATCGGGATAATGAACAAAAAGAT
>JBBRHB010000133.1:0-10077 GCA_038223355.1 Chloroflexales bacterium | reverse complement strand
TGATGAATGATTCAAGAAGGTGCGGCCGACGAAGACCTGCTAGCCTGTTAGTGCTGATCGTTTTGCTACCCCTTATCGCCGCATGCGGCGGTTCGCCAGTTGCACAGACTTCAACGGCCGCACCGGCCGTATCCACGCCTGCTGCCGTCACCAGTGCGCCAGAAGCCACCACTGCCGCCACCAGTGCAGCAGTGGTCACTGCTGCTGCCGCCACGACCAGTGCGCCAGAAGCCACCACTGCTGCCGCTGCCGCCACGACCAGCGCGCCAGAAGCCACCACTGCTGCCGCTGCCACGACCAACGCAACGGAAGTAACCACCGCCGCGGCCGCCACTGCTGCTGGCGCGACCTCGACCGAAGCAACAACTGCCGGTTCTGCCGCAGCGACCTCTCCAGCCGCGGCGACGACACCTGAGGCCGGCACATCCGGTGGGACGATGACCGGCGCGTGGATCGGACCCTGCTGCGTCGGCGTCGATAACCTGAATCCGATGAGCGCGGGTGGCGACTACCATTGGCTGAATAAGATCTACAGTCACCTCGTCACCTATAATGTTGGCTACACAAAGATCATTAGCGACGTCGCCGAGAACTGGTCAGTTTCCGCCGATAATTTGACCTGGACCTTCAACCTGCGCAACGGTGTCAAGTGGCATGACGGCACGGCTCTCACCGCTGACGATGTAGCCTTCTCGCTGGAAGTTTGCCTCGATCCGAAGGCAGGCGGCTGTGATAAGGCCGGCGAGCTAACCGCGGTCAAGGGCGCTAAGGACTATGTTGCCGGCAAAGCTCCGTCCGTCAGCGGTGTCACAATCGTAAGCCCCACATCGATCAAGATCACCACTGCTGCGCCGAACGCCGCTCTGCTTGATACTCTGACAGAAACCTGGATCCTGCAGAAGGCATCACTGGGCAAGATCCCACGCGACCAGGTCGGCAAGAGCGATTACTGGTCCACGAAGGCCATCGGCACAGGCCCATTCAAGCTGTCGAGCTACAAGGCCGGACAGTTCATGGAGTTAGCACGCTTCGATAACTACTTCCGGGGAGCGCCGCAATTAGACAAGCTCATCCGCCGCGAGTTCAAGGATGCGTCAGCTGCCTCTCTAGCCTTCGACAAGGGCGAGATCGATTTCACGTACCTGACCGCGGATGAGGTTGCGCGAGCCAAGGAGAACAAGAATGCGACGGTTATTCCAGGTCCATCGCAGGTGGATAATACGCTGACTGTGAACCCTGCGAAGAATCCCGCGTTCAAGAACCCGCTGTTCAAGCAGGCGCTCTTGTACGCGATCAACCGCCAGTCGATCATCGACAACCTGTACAAAGGCGCGGCTAAGCCCGTCAGTTGTCTGTATAGCGATCCGAAGTATGTTCCGGCCAACATCATTCCATATGCATACGATCCTGCAAAGGCTAAGGCGCTGTTGCAGCAAGCCAGTATAGACCCGGCGTCACTCGGTGAGATCGTCCTGGATACCTACTATAATGACCCCCTCTCGCTCGACGTGATGACGGCGATCCAACAGGACCTGGCAGCGATCGGTCTCACGGTCAAGCTGCAACAGATGGACGGCCCGTCATGGACCAAGCGGTACTACGATGATAACGCTTCCCAGATGTCGTTCATTGGTGGCGCGAATGGTGCGGACCCGAACCGAGCCTTCCAGTATTTCCACACCTCTTCGGTTAAGGGCAACAACTACAAGTATAACAACCCACAGATGGACAAGCTGCTTGAGCAGGGCGCTGCGGAGTTGGATCCCGCTAAGCGACAGCCGATCTACCAGCAGGCTTGCACCCTCATGTCACAGGACCTACCGTGGGTCTTCTTGTGGGAGACCGTTCGCTACGGCTTTATCGCGAACCGCATCGGTAACTTCCTCTATACACCGGCAGCCGGCGGTGGCTCATATTATGACCAAGCGGAGAAGTGGTTTATTCGGAAGTAGCAATTAGGCTTTCTTGCGCAGTAAACGGTGCGTGTAGTGTCCGAGCTAGGACACTACACGCACTACCACGTTTTATCAATCGTACGGATTCACCCATATGGCCATGTACATCCTACGGCGTCTGCTGATCAATCTCCCTGTGCTGCTCGGTATCACCATCTTGGTGTTCCTCTTTATTGCACTCGCGCCTGGCGATCCAGTCTCGGCCTATATGAAGCCCGAGCTCGGCGATAATCCCGTATTGCGGGAGACGATGCGGAAAGAGTTAGGCCTGGATCAGCCGTTACCGGTGCGCTACCTGCGTTGGCTCGGCTTGGCGCTGCACGGTAATCTGGGCTACCGTGCAGTAGGTGGACAGCGCGTGAGCGACGCCGTCGGCAGCGGACTCAAAAACTCAGCGCTACTTATGGGCACCGCGCTGGCAATTGGCGGGCTGCTGGGGATTCCGCTTGGCATTATTTCTGCCCTGCGCCAGTATTCAAAGCTCGACTTCGCACTCACGACCGGGGCATTCCTCGGCATCTCTTCTCCGTCGTTCTTGCTTGGCCTGGGCGGCCTCTACATCTTTGGCCTGAAGCTGAAATTGTTTCCGATCGGTGGCATGCTGTCGCCATCGGTGCCGTGGAGCATCGGCGATTTTCTACACCACCTCGCGCTGCCCGCGTTGATTTTGTCGCTCGCATATATCGCGATCTTGATGCGCTATACCCGCTCCTCAATGCTCGACGTCATCAACGCGACCTACGTCACAACTGCCCGCGCCAAGGGCCTCCAGGAGAAGGTTGTTATCATGGTGCATGCCTTCCGCAACGCGCTGATCCCGATCATTACCGTGATTGGCCTCATTTTGCCGGAGATGGTCGGCGGCGCCGTGATTACTGAGACCGTGTTCACCTGGCCGGGAATGGGCTCGTTGCTGGTGGACGGCGTCGCCGGACGCGATTATCCGGTGATCATGGGCATCACCTTGGTCGTAGCAACCACCGTCCTGATCGCGAATCTGCTGACGGACATCGCGTATGCATTTGCCGATCCCCGTATTCGCTACCAGTAAGGATGGCAGATGACGCCTCATGAATTAATCAACGAACCGCTCCTCACCATCTCCCAGGCTGAGCGCGCCAGTGCTTCTCCAACGCGAAAGGCGCTACGCCGCTTCCGGCGTCACCGTTTGGCGATGTTCGGTGTCGCAATTATCGTGATTCTGACCGTTGCTGCGCTGCTTGGGAATCAGGGAGCCGCGCTCAAAGTGGACCTGAAGAATGCAAATAAACCGCCGTCGCGAGTGCACCTGTTTGGGACCGATCGCACCGGGCGCGATGTCTTCGCCCGCACACTCGTCGGCGGGCGCGTGTCGTTGTCAGTTGGTCTCGTCGCAATGCTATTCTCGACCGTCATTGGGACGGTCCTCGGCGGGATCGCAGGGTACTACCGCGGCTTCGCCGACCAGGTTATCATGCGCCTCGTCGACATGGTCATGAGCTTCCCGGTGATTGTCCTGCTCCTGTGCGTGGTCGCCATTGTCGGTCCTGGCATCTTCAAAATCATGGTCATGATCGGCCTGCTTACCTGGACAACGCCCTGTCGTATTGTACGCGGGCAGTTTCTGTCACTGCGTGAGAAGGAATATGTCGAGGCCGCCCGTTGCATCGGCATGACCAACTTCGACGTTGCTCGCAAGCACATTTTGCCGAATGCGATTGCGCCGCTGCTGGTCTACGCAAGCCTAGGTGTAGCCACTGCCGTCCTGCTTGAGGCCGGCCTGAGCTACCTGGGCCTGGGTGTTCAACCGCCGACACCGAGCTGGGGCAATATGCTCAATACAGCACGCTCAGTCTCAACTATGGAGCGAACCCCTTGGGAATGGGTGCCGCCGGCGATTCTGACGATCATGTTTGTCCTGGCGGTCAACTTTGTTGGCGACGGAATTCGTGATGCCCTTGATCCACGCACCCTGTTCGAGAAGTAGCAACCGCTGCGAATCATACCGGCGTCTATTGGCCAGTCGTGAGGGAGAGAGATCAGAATGCCAACAAAATACCGAGTTGCGGTTGTCGGGACCGGGCGCGTCGGTGCGCTTTGGGAAACCGACCCACCAACCGGCACGTCTCACGCCGGCGCTTTCTTTGTGCAGCCAGATTGCGAGTTGGTTGCGGGTGTCAACCGGGGCCGTCAGCGCCTGGAAGAGTTCGGGCACCGCTTTGGTGTGACAGGTCTGTACCAGGACTATTATGAGATGTTGCGCAAGGAACGGCCGGACATCCTCTGCATTGCGACGCACCCCGGTTCACATGCCGCAATCGTTGCCTCAGCAGTGCGCAAGGGCGTGCGGGCGATCTTTTGCGAGAAACCGATGGCTCTCACCTTGGGCGACTGTGACCAGATCATCGAAGACTGCCGCTCCCATGACGTGCTGCTCTCCGTCAATCACTCGCGCCGCTGGTATCCAATCTTTCGGCATGCTCGCGAACTGATTGAGGCCGGTGAAATCGGTGATATGGTCTCGATGACCGGTTACTGTCAAGGAGGCAAGCCATCTGCAGCCTGGCAGTCGGAATTCGAAGGCCCCCTGCTTCATGACGCCACACACCTGTTCGACCTCATGCGCTGGTATGCTGGCGACGTGCGATGGCTCGCTGCGACCGCGTTGCGGCGCAAACACACTGGTTATCCCGTCGAGGACGACAGCACTGCGCTGCTGCGCTTTCACAATGGTGTAACGGCGGTCGCATTGGTTAATGAGGTGACCGACTATATCCGTTTCGAACTTGACATCCAAGGAACCCTGGGCACCCTACGCCTTGGCATGGATACGTTTGAGATTTCGCGAGCGAAACTGGTATCGTTCGAGGCGGCTCGCCAAGAGACGCCTGACTTCGACTGGCAAATGCTGGAGAGTGAGCCGTTGCCTGTGCTACCAGAACAGCCGCCTTTCGCGATCGCTGCCCGTGAGTTGATCGATGCCTTAGAAGGCCGATCGGCGCTCTCCTCCACTGGCGAGGACGGTCGTGCCTCACTAGAGATCATCATGGCAATTTACGAGTCGCAGCGGCGCGGAAATGGTCCCGTCTACCTACCGCTACCCAGCGGGCCTTCGCCATTGACGCAACTAGCCCGTGAACAAGGCTGGCAGCTTTAGATTTTTCCCGAGCATATTGACGTAATGTGTGAACGTTGAGGTAAGTTTTGTCGCGTCCGGATGGGACTTACACTGAGCCGTATTGTCCATGACAAAAAGGCTCTTGGCACTCCGCGCGGTCTAAAGCCCAGCAACTGTGCTCATTATGTTCAGCCGTGCAGCATAGTCACACCCTCGGCTTCCTCGTCGGACTCGCCGGCGTCGCGAAAACGTGGGCCGTCCAGTATGCGGCGCAGCAGGTCGGCCAGCCGGAGGAACGGCTGGCGAGTCCGGTGCTCTATACGTGCATTGATGTCGAGAACACGCCCCGAACCTTCGTGCGCAACCTGTTGACCTGTCTCGGTCCTGACTATCGTGCGCCAGTTCCCGATCTGACCACCCTTGTGTGCTGTTGGATTCATCGCCGCATGACCAGCTTGATCATCCTGGATGAAGCAGACCGGCTGGATAAAACCTCGTGGGAAATCATTCGCGACATCCATGACCGGACCCGCTATGCCGTTCTGTGTGTTGCCCAACCCGGACTGCTCCGGACCGGCGGTTGTGCTTGATATGGAAACCTACCGAGAGATGCTTGAGGCACTGGAAGACGCTGACGACGCGCGCTTCTACCGGGAAGGCAAGGCCGAGATCGCCGGCGCTGAGATGCTTTCTGTTGACCAGGCCGGGGCCGATCTGGAGCTGTTAGTCGCTGCCAGGAAGCAAGCAGCATAAATGGCCTATACCGTTGATATTCCACGTCCAGTGATCAAGGCCCTTGCTACTTTCCCTCCGGATGTGGCGCGGCGTCTCTTCGCGAAGATGACAGCACTCGGTGATGACCCACGACCGCATGGCTATAAAGCCCTGGTGGGTGAGCCGGGCTATTGCATTCGTGATGGTAAGTACCGTGTCGTGTATGACATTGACGACGCAGCCCAGCAGGTCACCATTATTAAAGCAGGCCCACGCGGCAGCGTCTACCGGTGAAACACATATACCATCTCATGGGAGCACTCATCGTCACGGTCCTGGCCAGTTGCGGCGCAGTTCCATCCGTTGTAGTTGTACCTACGCCCGATCCAACACCTGAGATACCTGTATCGCTGTCCATTATGGGGGAGTTTGCTAGCAGCACATAGCCCAGCACCTGGAGCAGGTAGTTGAGGTTCGAGTTCTTGTACCCCAGCCAACCAAATATCGCATACGGATGCGCTAAGACGAGAGACTAGCATCAATTGCTAGTCTCTCGTTTTGTCTTTTACACCCTAATTTACACCCAAGCCTGTGAAGCTATGCTATTGCCTCATGCACACAGTAGGGCGAGGATGCTGCTCTTCTTTGGGGCCAACAGACAATCAAGGCGCCAGCAATGCTTGTAGTTGCTCTCTTCTATTTTCGCCAGTCGCTTAGATCCCATTCGGTAAACTTGGCAAGCTCGGCGGTATCTTCGGCGAATACATCCAGGAGATAGGTGCGGTCTTGCGGCAACATCGGTTTGTAGTTGAGCGAAAAGATCTTCTTGTGCGCGGGAATAACAGGCTCCACACCGAGGAAAGCGTATATCCGTCGCAGCGACGCTTCGTGCGCATTCATGAGCTCGTCCTGCCGCAGGAACAGCATCTGTTCGCGTGGGAAATAGTGCAGGAGGTTGTTAATCTGCCGCATATAAAAGCCACGGCTTGCATACGAGTAGAGCTTCAACGGAGAACGCGGACGGTTCCTCGTCTTAGGAGTCAAGGCCTCGAACAGGCGTCGTTCTCCTATGTGGAAGGTTTCGGCAAACCCTGCCAGATCAATCTTGCCGTGGTCACTATCCACAGCCCCGGCCAGGCGTCCTTCTTCCGCCTGCAAAGCTTCGGCAAATGGTAAGCTCTCCACTCCAGCCTTTACTGCCATACTGTAATGCGAGAAGGCCCGTTCCACGGGGTCCCGTAGTGCAAATATTAGCTTCAACGCCGGATTATACTGGTGTAGGCGCGGTGCAACGTCGGGCACGAACATATAGGACGGTGATGCTTCACCAACCGACATTTGGCCATGATAATCTGGGAAGGCCGTTGCATACTCGCCGTACAAAGGTTGCCCATCCTCAAAGAACTCATTGTGTTCAAAGAAGTGGGTTTCTTTGTTGCGGGCCATACAAATGTCAGGGTGCCCGAGAAGAAACGCATGCAGCGCAGTTGTACCGCCCTTCTGGGTCCCGACGATCATGAAATTGACGGAGATCGGCTGATGGGCTAGGTCAGTCATCGCAAAACACTCCTAAGATGAGTATGGCAATGGGTCTCTGAGTTGATAGAGCAGCACGCTACGAGCTGCAGCACGGACGCGAAGGCGCCAACTATAAGGTAGCGGGACAGGCCACGCGCGCAATGGATGATGGCGATTCAGATGGGAGGCAACGAGGTGCTGGAACGCAACCATGCGCTCGAATCTCTCCTGTTTCTCTTAGTGTACACCGCGAGTCAACAATGGCGGAGCAGCCGAGCCCGTTGTGCATGGCTGTTGCAAAGTCGCGAACCGACCATAAATAGAGCCCTTGTCCGTCGCTGGCTATCCTCCCACCGAGTTCAGGACGTGACTGATTATGGCGCGAACCGATGGCAAAAGGCGACTTTGCAACAGCCCTGGCCAGATCGGCGCGGAGGTTGACGTTCTGGGGACGTGCGGCTATGATCGGACCATGAAACAACGTCAGCCTGGTCGTCTCCGCCAACACGGTACGATCCTGCCAGGACGGCAGATTGGGCTTGCCGCGCTTGGACTTTTCCTCCGCCTCATCCGGACGGAGCGCCAACGGGTTTTCGCGCTCACACTTGTCATCGGTGCCTTCTGTGGCCTTGCTGCGGTCGCCTTTCATCTTGCGATCAGTCTGGCTGAACAGCTGCTGATCAACCGCGCCATGGCCGCAACGGCTCCCAGTTGGCTGTTCTGGACCATCGCTACCCCCACCCTCGGGGCGCTCCTGAGCGGGATCTTGTTGGCTTACGTGGTCCCGGATGCGCGGGGGAGCGGTATTCCGCAGGTGAAGGTCGCCTACGTGATTAAAGGCGGCGACCTGCCGTTCCGCCAGGTGATCGGGAAGTTTGTGATCGGCGTCCTGCAGATCGGCTCGGGTGCCTCACTCGGCCGCGAAGGGCCCACGGTGCAGATCTGTGCTGGCATCGCCAGTCTACTCGGACGGAGCGCGGCGCTGCCCCGGCGCAGCTTGCGCCGCCTCCTGCCGGTTGGTGCGGCGGCCGGCATCGCGGCCGCCTTCAATGCGCCGATCGCCGCCGTGACCTTCACCATTGAGGAGGTGGTCGGCGATCTCGATCAGACGGTGCTCTCGGGTGTCATCGTCGCCGCTGCGCTGGCCGCTGCGATCGAGCGCAGTGTGCTTGGCACACATCCCGTGTTCGAGATCCCGCAGGGGTATGGCCTCCACGACGCCTCTTCGTTGCTGCTGTACGGTGTGCTCGGCCTGGCTGCGGTGCCGGTCTCGATCGCGTTTACCGACTCCTTACTGGGGCTACGGCGATGGTTCCAGCAGATCACCTTCATCCCCGTGTGGGCGCGACCAGGGGTCGGGGGGTTTGTGACGGGCACCCTCACGGTGGCGGCTTTGCTTTGGGTGAAAACGGGTGGCATCAACGGCGGCGGCTACGACACTCTGTCACTGGCACTGGCGGGGAAATTGGCCGTGCGCGTGATGGTGGTACTTGGTGGCTTCAAGCTGGTGGCCACCGTGTTTTCCTATGCGAGTGGCGGCGCCGGCGGGCTGTTTGCGCCCGCGCTCTTCATTGGGGGTATGCTCGGCGGAGCCGTGGGCTATCTCGACGTGCTCGTGCTGCACCACGCCTCAAGCGAGATCGGCGCGTTCGCGCTGGTGGGCATGGGCGCTGTCTTTGCCGGGATCATCCGGGCACCAATCACCTCGGTGCTGATTATCTTCGAGATGACCGGCAGCTACGATCTGATTCTGCCGCTGATGCTGGCGAACATGACAGCCTATGTGCTGGCCCGCCAGTGGCGACCGGTACCGATCTACGATGCGCTACTCGAACAGGATGGTGTCCGGCTGCCGCATCACGGCGGAGCGACGTCGCACGCACTTGAGCAGCTGCAAGTAAGTCAGGCGATGAGCGTTGAACTCACGACGCTCCCGGCGGAGTTGACGGTCGCCCAGGCGATCTCCGACTATGAGCTGGGCGCTTTCTCCTCCTACCCGCTGCTGGACAGCACGGGGACGTTCAAGGGTCTCGTCAGCGAGCCGCGCGTGCGCCGGACGCTGGCCGAAGGGGGTGGCGAGCGAACGATCGGCACACTGATTGACCGGCGACCCCCGCTCGCGCCTGAGCAGCCTTTGGTTGAGGCCGTGCTGCTGATGGACCAGTGGGAAACACGCCAGTTGGCCGTCGTCACTGACGAAACGGGGGGCCAGTTGGTTGGCCTCTTGACGATGAGCGACATTATCCGCGCACAGGCCCGCGCCGCGCGCGATGCGGGCGACGGCGCTGACCCGATGGAGCAGCCCTTGAGCGAAGTGAAAGAAGCGCTCACGGACTAGCCCGCCGCTGCCCTCCAGAAGACAGCGAGCAGACATGCAGGGGACGGTACGCGTGACGTCTTTCCCTTTTCAGCGCTTCGGAATGAGCTACGGTGTGGCCTTTCAAGATCTTCCGCTGTGCCGCCGACCACCCGAGCTCGTCGATCCCGGTCGGTGGGTGCACGTGCTCGTCAAAATCTTCTCTGTCGAGGACGTCCTCGGTGATCCATCGATAGAAGTCATGAGCGAAGACCAGGGTACAACGTAAGCGGCAGCGATTGCATGATACACGGGACAAGGATCGATCCCAGCGCCATCAGCAGTTCGGTGATTGCTTGATGCCACCGAGGTCGTTTCGATGCGACGGCGGGAAGGAGTGACGTATACCATGGAACTAAAGACCTTTGAAATTGCGCTCTTGGCGCTGTGATTGATTATCTCAGCGGTCGGGGTGGCGGTGCATTCTTTGCGAGTGC
>JBBRHB010000132.1:0-10153 GCA_038223355.1 Chloroflexales bacterium | reverse complement strand
GACCGACAAGGGCCCGCGCTGGTACTACCACAGCCTGGGGCTGACCCATCCAGGCCGTAACAGCACGTGAGTAATACCCCCGGGCACCGATAGCATCGCCCTGCATAAAAACAATGTCGCCGAGCAACTGGAGTAGGGGGCCATGGTATGCATGACGGTTCCCGAGCCGCCCCTCCTGTAGAGTCAACGCACGATGCAAGTACGTACGCGCCGCGTTCCAATGCTCTTGATCATATAGAAGCAGCCCCAACTGGGCTAGGATTCTACTCCGGGTCAGGTCATCCACGTCCGTCGGTTGGTCTAAAATATCTAGGGCGCGTTCCAGGCAATGCTGGGCTTCACTGTACTCACCACGCTCGGTGGCTAGATCTGCAACCAACTGAAGCCCTCTAGCTGCCGCGAGCCAAGGCATAACTGCTTCTTGCTGGAGGGCAGCGAGTTGTTCATAGGCCTGCACGGCCGCCGTGTAGTCACCATGCTTCGCCCGCTGGCGGCCGAGCGCATTCAGCGCAAATGCAACATGGGGATGCTGACGACCGAGTGCATGCTCAAACGCTTCGAGGGCCCGCTCTTGAAAGGACAACGCAGACTCAATCTCCAATTGCATCTCCAGCAACTCAGCTAAGTTATGGAGAGACTCTGCTGTGTCCCCGTGCTCGGGTCCAAGCACGTCCTCCCGTATTGTCAGGGCTCGCTCAAGATTCTCGCGCGCCATCGCCAAGTTGCCCTGCTTCAACTGTAGGAGTCCGAGATGATTGAGGCTTTTCGCGGTCTCGGGATGTCTAGAGCCCCAGACCTTGTTGCGAATCGCCAACCCTTCCTCGAAGTACTGTTGGGCACCCTCCACATCATCCTGAAGATTGAGGATTACGCCAAGGTGGTCAAGGCTCGTCGCCGTATCCGGATGATCGAGACCGAGGACATTCTGGCGGATCGCTAGAGCCCGCTCGATATATGGGCGTGATGCATTCGGATCGTTCTGGGCACGCAACAACAGCCCGAATTGGTCCAGGCTGATCGCGGTGTCAGGATGCTGAACACCGAGTACCTCCTCACGGATGCGGAGCGCCTGCTCTAGATAAGGTCGCGCGCCAACATAATCACCACGTAGGCGCAGGTACTGGCCAAGCACGTCACAGAGATCCGCTGCTGTGCGATGCGCCTGTGCCAGCGCATTTTCTGTCACGGCCCGCAAGTGAGGCTCAAGATCTTCCATAACCTCGGGCATCCCCGTCCGGGTCCCATCCCGGGTAGCATCGAGCACAGCCTGCTCGACGGCGTCCTGAGCCGTTGCATCTCGCGACAGCTCCTGGACAAAGCTCGCGACCAAACGGTGCATTCGTAGCGCACCGAGCACTTCCTCCTCAAGAAGCCCGAAGTTAACTAGACGTTGCAGTCCCCTATCGATCTGCCGCACAGCGTGAGGATCATTGGGTGCCGTGTACAATGTGATCTTAAGCAAGTTGCGCGGGATGGGTTCACCGGGCGCGAAGTACGCAGCCCGTGTCAACATCAGGAGCGCCACGGCATCGATTGGATTACCTGGGTCAAGGCGGTCATAGCTCAGGGTAAAGGTGTAAGTAACGCTGAGTTCGTGGCCGGTCGGCGAGATGCCGTCTCCCGCAAACGATTCGTGCTCCAGCCCTTGTGATGCCTGGAGTTCAGCAAGATATTCCGCAGGTGAAATATCGTTTCGGAAGATTCTGAGAAAGCTGCCTGCCAAGTGAAGCGCGAGCGGCAGGTTCCCTAGGTGATTAGCGATTTCAGCGAGGTTGGGGTCGCTGGTCACGAGGTCCGGGCGGTGCTGCCGGAGCAACGCGATGCTTTCCTCCCGACTAAGTATCGCAAGTGGCAGGAGCCGTACGCCCAAAGCTGGGTCCCATTGTGCCCGTCGACTAGTGAGCAGCACACGACACCCACCGCTAGGAGGACGCCACGCTTGCAGGAGTGACTCGTCCTCACAGTTGTCGAAGACCAGCAGGCGGGGCAATGGGCTTTGCCAGGCAGCCAGCACGAGTTTCACTTGTTCGTCGAGCGACCGGTTTCTATAATCTGGGTGGAGCCGCAGGCAGGCATCGCCTCCACAGGCCGCAACCTCTGCTGGGACCGCATTGGCAAAATTCAGCCAAAAGACACCACCTTGAAAATACTGACCATAGCGGTGGACGAACTCGCTTGCGAGTTGTGTTTTGCCGATCCCGCCAAGACCAGTTGCGGCAGCGATCTTTACCTGACCGATAACGACAGTTGCTCCCCCTCTTAGCGACTGTGCGAGTGCCCGCAGGTCATCTTTCCGCCCAATAAAGAACGGGTTGGGACTGAGTTGCATACGAGACGGAACGGGGAGCGGCGCTGGCTCCGGGATAACGTCAGACGGTAGGGCCTCGAGACGCTGTAAGGCGGCCGCAAGCGTTGCCTCATCGACGGTGAGGGAGGGCAGCGCGCCGTAGTGCTTATGAATAGCATAGGTAGTCATGACCTGGCCGCTGCTCTGCCCGATCACAGGACCGTAGATATTCCTTGAGCCTTCCTTGTTGGTTTGATCGACCGTAGTCATCTGGATGCTTTTCGGTGCTTACTCATGTATCGAAGTTTAGTTGTGCACTAGCGAGGAGGATTGCCAACGCCCTACAGACTCATCGCCTTTAATGTTTGTCGTCCCACTCACTGGTGGAATAGGTACCGCTACTAAGGCCAAAATTGGTGCTTTTTTCAGAAAAATACTATAGCATGTTTCTGCTTCCGCATGGATGGGCGAGGCCCATGTATGCCTGCTTTCGCTCGAGGGAGACGGCCGAAACACTCGGATGGTCCACTCGCACCGGAAACATATTGCCAGCAATCCAGCTGCACACTGGATCCGTTGTGTTAAGATTGTCTGCGCAATCGACTGGAGGATCGTGATGCTCTTCACTGCAGCTCATGCGCTCGTCATTGGTGTTGGCTCCTACAAAAACGTCGCCGCCGCTAATGTTCCAATTACCGTAGCGGATGCCCAGGCAGTTGCTCAAATCCTGATTGATCCTCAGCTGTGTGGGTATCCTCAAGAGCAGGTGTGCGTCTTGTACGACGAGAGTGCTACGCGCGATGGAATTCTCAACGCGCTCGATGATCTTGCAACCAAAACTGGTCCGAACGGCACCATCCTCCTCTTCTATGCTGGACATGGTGAGTACGGCACCGATGGGCTGTATTATCTCAGCAGCTACGATATTGAGGTGGCCAAAGGCAAAATCGTGGCCGGGACAGGCGTGAGCGAAAAAGAATTGCTCGAACGCTTCCAAAAGCTGAAGGCCCAGCGCCTGCTCCTGATATTCAATGCCTGCCATGCCGGCAACATCTCCTCGACCCTAGATTTGGATACCTCGCTGGCCAAAAGCCTGCCCGATGCCACTGCCGCTGCTGTTCTGGCGACGGGTCAAGGCCGTGCGATTATCACCGCCTGTCGCGCCGATCAGCTGTCGCACTTCGACAAGGATACCCCGGCGACGATCTTCACCTCGGCACTCCTTGCCGGTCTCCATGGCAATGGGGTCATGAATCGGAACGGTGGTATCAGCGTCTTCGACCTCTACAGCCAGGCCTACGATAGTGTGACGGCCAGGGTGAAGCCGCCGCGCGGCGTCCAGCAGCCGGAGCTCACTGTCCAGCAAGGGCGGGGAGCCATGATCGTTGCTTTATATCCTGGCACTCAGACAGCCACTATGGGCTTGAGCACCGAACTCCCACAATCACTGCCCATGGGGAAAGCAGTGCGCGAGGTCAGCGCCGCCGAGAGCCGGCAGCAACTCCAGCAAATTATCAGGGGCAACCGCAACATCACGATCAGCGGTACCATGAATGGCGGTACGAATACCGGAGGCGACCAGGTGAACATGGGAAGCGGCGATTACGTGCGCGGCAATCAAGACAAACGCTCCGGTGCGTTCATCAGTGGGGGCACGGTGTACGGTCCGGTCGTTGGCAGCAACAGCGGCTCGATCACAACCAGTTATGGCCTGACCCCCGGTAGCACTGCTGCCTCGCCCCTGCAACAGGCGATCACCGCAGTTGAGCAAGCCATCGTGGTTGCTCGTCAACGAGGTAGTGCTGATACGGCTGAAGATTTGGCCGGCGTCCTCGTATCCCTACGTGCAGCTCTGACCGCTGAAGAGGCAAAGAACACGATACGCCGTGCTAGCAAGCTGCAGACAGTTCAGTCCGCTCTGCGCGAGCTAGCCGCGGCTGACCCAACATTGCAATCGTTACTATTACAAGTGCAACAGCTCCAGTAGCATACGAAAGCCACTGGGGAGCCCAAGGATATGGAGTTCAGACGATGGGTGACCAGCCTCCTCTCCAAATCGTCGGCGACCAGATTAACATGGGGAGCGGCGATTATGTGCATGGCAATCAAGACAAACGGCAGGGCGTCTTCATCGAGTGGCAACAGGTTGCCCCGCAGCCCGTCGATCTGGTGGTCCTCGACGCAGCACGCCGCCATCTTGCCGCGCTGCCCGTCGATCACGTTCCCGCCGTCGCACCGTCGTTGCCTCCGGGCTCGCGGATGCCCCTTAGTCCCAACCCGCTGTTCGTCGGGCGTGATGCTGATCTCCAGAAGCTGGCGCAAACGTTCCTTCACGTTACCAGCAATGGTCGTGGGCAAACTGCTGCTATCACCGGCCTAGGCGGCCTCGGCAAGACCCAGTTGGCAGCCGAGTTCGTCCATCGCTATGTCCAGTTTTTCGGCGGCGGCGTCTTCTGGCTCTCCTTCGCCTCTGCCGAGGCCGTGTCATCTGAAGTTGCAGCCTGTGGTGGCTCGGGCGGACTCAACCTCCGTCCCGATTTCGCTGCGCTTCCCCTGCCCGATCAAGTCGGCGAGGTGCAAGCGGCCTGGCAGAGCCCCTTGCCCCGTCTGCTCGTTTTCGATAACTGCGAAGACGAGGCCTTGCTTCAGCAGTGGCGCCCTCCGGGTGGTGGCTGTAGTATCCTCCTCACGAGCCGTCGCGCACACTACGACCCAATCTTACAGGTTCATCCGCTGGCCCTGGCCGTGTTATCGCGTGACGATAGCATCGCCCTGCTGCGCAAGCACCGGGTCGATCTACCCGCTGATGACCCGGTGCTTGCGGCGGTTGCCGAGGAGTTGGGCGACCTGCCACTGGCCTTGCGTCTTGCCGGCAGCTTCCTGGCCAAATACCGCAGTGCCATGCCTCCGTCGGCCTATCTTGACCGGTTGCGCAAGCCTACACTCCTCGCCGACCGCTCGTTGCAGACGCTGGGCATTTCGCCCACGAAACGAACCGAAAGCCTGGCACGCACCTTCGCCCTCAGCTACGAGCGATTGGATACCAACGAACCAACTGACGCACTCGCCCGACAGGCGCTCACCCGGATGGCCTGCTTTGCGCCCGGCCAACCCTTGCCCCGCGAGCTTCTGCACCGGACCCTGGCATTGCCCGACGACGACCCCGATGCCTCCCTCCAATTCGAGGACGTGGTGAGACGCCTTGTCGACCTCGGCTTGCTTGAAACGGAAGGTGGAGCAGGCGAGGACGCCCTGCGTCTCCATCGACTCATTTCCATCTTTGTCCGTTCGATTACGACTGACCAAGCCGCGCAGCCGGCGGTGGAAAACGTTATGATCGAGCTTGGTAACGCCTACAACAACCAGGGCTACCCAGCGCCACTGCTCTCACTCCAGCCTCATCTACGGGTCATCACGGACAAAGCCAAAGGGCGGATGGACGAACCGGCGGCCGCGCTCTGCAATGCGCTTGGTTATCACCTCCAGATGATCGGCGATTACGCCGGAGCACGCCCGTATTATGAGCGTGCCTTGCAGATCCATGAGCATGTGTTGGGAGCTGACCATCCCGACACTGCTACCACGCTCAACGAGCTTGGGATGGTGCGGCGGAAACAGGGAGATTGGGTGGAAGGCCGAAGGCTATTGGAGCAAGCCCTAAAAATTCGCGAACAGAAGCTAGGGGAAACTCATCCCGCCACTGCTATCACGCTGAACAATCTAGGCTTCTTGTTGAGCCGTCAGGAAGATTACGTTGCAGCACGTCCGTATCTTGAACGAGCATTGGCGATTCGCGAGCAGGTGTTGGGAGCTGATCACCCCGACACTGCTACCACGCTCAACGATCTGGGTGGCCTTTTAATTCAGTTGGACGATCTGCCGAAGGCATCGCTCTACCTCAAGCGCGCCTTGAGGACTCGAAAGCGCGTGCTCGGAAATACTGATCCCGACACGGCAACAAGGGGTTTTTTGCTTAACCCCCCAAAACGGTGCATTTTGCCGCATCTACTCTTCGTCCTCCATGGGAACGATTGGCTGCTTGGCTAACATCGCGACCAGTGCGTCCACGTCGATCAGCTCCGGTCCTGCTGTAAACTCATAGCGGCCATAGAAGTTGATGTGCTGCCAGGCCATGGGCGAGACGTGGCTGATCAGCGCCGCGCCAGCCGTGTCACCGGCGGCTTCTTTATGCGCCGCCAGCCGCGATAACAGCGTGATGTTGTAGTAGAGGATGCAGGTGGTGAGCAAGCGGCCACATTCGTTCCAGATCTGTTGGTCCTCTTCCGTCGTGAAGCGCAGTTTGCCAAAGTTGGCGTAGGAGACCGCACGGTGCAACTGGTGATACTGCTCCCCGCGATTGAGGGCATGCTGGACGTTTTTCCGCAGCGGCGGTGAGTCCACGTACTCCAACAGGTAGCGACTACTGATGCAATTGTCGTATTCCCACAGCGCTTGACGCGTTTTGTTTTTGCGGGCGTAGGCGTTGAGCTTGCCAACAATGATACTCTGCGTCGTCGTCTTGCGTGCCAGCGACACAAAAATCCGTTGCAGATTGTCCCATTCCTCGACGATCAGGTCGGTGTTCAGTTTCCGGATCGGTTTGAGGATCACGTCGCCATAGTGGCTCGGATGGTGGAAGCCATATAGCCCGGTCCGTACCTGCTCCTGGATGCCTTGATAGCGCGGCGCAAATTGAAAGCCGAAGAGGTGGAGCAACGCAAAATTCACCTGGTTGGTGCCATGCGTGTCCGTCGAATGCATCGTCGGTTGGATGTCGCTCGTGTTGTTGAAGAGCAGATCGAAGACAAAATGGCTCTCATGCTCATGGGCACCAATAATGCGCGCTGTCACCGGCACATGGTTCGCGACCAGCGTGTAGGCCACGACTCCCTTTTTGAGACCGAAATATTTCGGCGAGTCGCGAGCATTGAAGGTAGACCGGGCTGTCTCGAACTTCTGCCCATCGCTACTCGAATGCACCACCCCTCCAAGATCATACTGCCGAAACAGCGGCATGGCCGCAATCGCGTTGCTCACACAATCACTGGCCGCTTGCAGGGTCTCGAGGCGGAGGAAGTTCTCCGAGGTACCACGGAGCAGATCGAAGCCGATGTCAGAGATGTCGCCCATCCGCCCCAGTCCCATATTGGTGCCCCACGCGATCAGACAGGCGCGAATGCGCTGCTCATCCACAGCTTGCTTATGGTACCGTCCCACGACATGGTCGAAGCACGCCATGAACGGGCAGTGGTGGTTGACGAAATGCAGGAGACTGCCGATGGGCACCTGGCGGAGGGTCTCGAAGAGCGGGTGATTGATGGCCTCACGGCCCGTGGGATACTGGAGCGTCCAGCGTGGACGTCGCCCCTGATGTTTGATCTGGAAGGCCGAGTTCTCCCCAGCAGCAATGCGCCCATTGACAGCGACAATGCGCTCTTCCAGGTCACGTTCAAGCTCGGCCAGGTGCTCCCGGATTGGTTTTGTCAGCAGGGCGACGCCCGTCTCGGCCAGCAACACGTCCTTCTGCTGCCACTGCTGGTCATCCAGGAGATCATCCTCGAAGCTCCGGAAGCGCACGCTCGTCCGGCAAAAGAGGTCCCCGGCTTCGAGCCCATTCCGCAGGAGGCGATAGACCAGGAATTCGTAGCGGTCGGGCTTGAACTGTTTCTGGCCGGCCGCGTCGCGTGCATACATGTAGGGCTTGTCCCGCAGCGGGACGCAGCGCACGGGAAGGTCCGCCGGGTCGATCTGCCGCAGGGAGCGCGCATGCTGGAACGTCTCTTTCAGAAACTGCACCGCGGCGAGGACGGGTGCCGTCGCCCGCGTTGCACCGAGATCCAGGGCGCGCACAAGCGGGCGCAGATGCTGTTTAAAGCGCCGTGCCATGCGGTCAATGTGCTCCCACTGAAAGGCCGTTTCATCGAAGCTCGCCTCGGTGGCAATATAGTCCGCGACGCTGGCCAGCCGCTCGCGCTCAAGAATGGCAAACGCGCTGGCCTGGACCGTGGCAAACGTGGTTTCTGGCGCGTGGTCGGTGACAAAGAGCTGCAAGACGATGCCTGCCTTGGGCAGATCCTGATTGCGCGTGATGCGCTGGGCGTAGACCTGGTCCTTGGCCGCAGCTTTCGCTTCCTCGCTGTATTGGTTCACCAAATGAATGAAGCAGGTCAGCAGATTGTCGTTCAGGCGCTGATAGCGGTGGAAAATAAAGCAAAGCAGGTAGAGCTGGATCATCGGCGCAGCAAGTTGCTGGAGGCGGAAGATGGAATAGTTGCTCACCAGGGAGGCATAGTAGGTGATGCCTTCATTGGAAATGGTCAACTGCGGCACAATGCGCAGAGCCAGGCGATAGAGTGGCACGAGGTGCTCGCCCCGCGCGATTTCGCGGCGCATTTCGCCCAGGCTGAAGTCTTTTGGCGCGCGTTTGAGCAGCGTGAGAAGATAGAGTCCATCAGCGGGAGCAACTAGATCGTCCAGGGCGACGCGATCAGCAGGGGTCAACGCGGTCTGGAGAATCGTCGTCAAGCGGGTCTGTTCCGCGGTCAGCGCCTTGCCAACGATCTCCTCTTGCAGGACGGTATAGCCTGGGCGAACAATGCGTTGCTCCGTGAGCACGTGGAGCACCTCGCGGAAGACATAGATCGGTTTGCTGCTGATTCTGGCGGCCTGCTCAGCGCGCAGGGTCAACTGTTGGCGGTCCACGGCGGTGCAGAGGCGAAAGTGCAGGTGATCGAGAATGACATGCCGTTGTTTGAGGATCGTGCGTTTATTAAGGGGCTGGAGGCTCGGGTGTCTCACCGTCGGGAACGAGCGGTCGAGAATGTGGCGGACATCGTCGGCAACGTCGTGAAAGGTAAAGCGAAAAAAGAGTTGTTTGGCTTTGAAGTAGCCAAGCTGAAGGATGAAAAAGAGTTGCACCGGCACCCGCTCGAAGCCAAAGCAGAGCTCCTGCTCCCGTGGGGTGAGCGCAAAATACTCGGTCCGTTCGTCGGCGGTGAAGTGGGGTCGCGCGTAGAGCGCTTCGATTTCCTCGTCCTCGAGAATTCGTAATCGCTTCGGTAGTGGACTCGCTTCCGAATTGGTCACGCATTCCTCTCTTGATCGAGCAGCGTGGCTCGCCGATACCACGATGATGCGAGAAAACGCTCCTATCCTAGCACTATTTCTAGGCGATGGAAATAGGGGTTTCTTTTCGACAGATACTGTTTAAAATAAACAGAACCTGACGTTTTATGCGCTCAGGGGGCTGAGGAGAACCAAGCAAGGAACGAGTCCTATGCACTATGCTTATATTCGCGTGAGCACCGACAAGCAGACCACCGAAACACAACGCTTCGAGATACTCAAATTTGCCGATGCGCACAAGTTCAGCATTGACCAGTGGATTGAAGAAACCGTCAGTGGCACGAAGAAGGTGCAGGAGCGCAAATTGGGGCTGCTGCTGCCGACCCTCCAGGCGCAGGATGTGCTCATCGTGACCGAAATCAGTCGCCTGGGCCGCAGTCTGATGGAAGTCATGAGTTTCTTGCACGTCTTGATGGAGCGTGAAGTCACGGTGTACACGATCAAAGAGGGCTATACCCTGGGCAACAATCTGAACTCGAAGGTGTTAGCCTTTGCCTTCAGTCTCTCGGCAGAGATTGAGCGGGCAATGATTTCACAACGGACGAAAGAGGCGTTAGCCCGCAAGCGACGGGAAGGGAAGCGCCTTGGGCGACCTAAAGGTGCGCTGTCGAAAACCACCAAACTGACGGGCAAAGACGCTGTGATCAAAGATCTCTTAGCCAAACGGGTGGGAGTGAGCGCCATTGCCAGAATCCTGGGAGTGCATCGCCTGACGGTCGCACACTATATTCGAAGCCGCGG
>JBBRHB010000131.1:0-10163 GCA_038223355.1 Chloroflexales bacterium | reverse complement strand
GGATCGGGCCGACCTGCTGCATCGCTTATCGACGAACGATGTACGATCATTGACGGCCGGTACGGGCGCGCGCACGGTTCTGACTAACCACAATGCCCGCATTATCGATCTGCTGACCGTTTACGCCCTGCCCGAGCATTTGCTGCTGGTGACGAGCCCCGGTCAGGGCAGCCCCATTCGGAAGTTGTTGACACGCAACATCTTCTTCAACGACAAGGTCACGGTCGAAGAGATTACGAACGATACCGTCCAGTGGAATCTATATGGTCCGCAGGCTGCCGCGCGGATTCAAGAGTTGACGGGTCTAGCCGTTGGCGAGTGGGCGTTGCATCATATCCAGGCCGTACAGATCGCGGGAGTGAGCGCGTGGGTCGCACGGAGCTTGCCGCTCGGTGACACAGCGTCCCCGGCCTTTACGATCTTGGCGCTGCAGGCAGACTGGCAAGAGATTGCCCCGCATCTGGCAGCAGTTACAACGCTTGACGAGGCGACCTACCAGGTCCTACGCATCGAGGCTGGCTACCCGGCCTGGCAGCATGAACTGAGTCTGGATTATATCCCGCTCGAAACACGCCTGCGTGACGCGGTGTCGTTTACCAAAGGCTGTTATATTGGCCAGGAGATTATTGCTCGCATGGACAGCCGCCAGCGGCTGGCTAAACAGCTGATGCGCTTCCGGCTCGATGGGCCGGTCGAGGCCGGCATTAAGCTCCAGCTTGATGGCAAAGAGCAAGGGACGCTGACGAGCGTTGCGCGGTCACCGGAGCAAGGGCTGATTGGACTTGGCTACATCCGCACCGAGCATGCACATCCCGGCGTGAGCGTACAGGCCGGTGCTGCTCACGCTGAGGTTGAGGAACTGCCCGGCAGTTAGCTGTACGGTAAGGCAGGGGTGTTACGTTAAGTTAGCTGGTCCAGCATACACCCCTCAGAAGCAACGCCTTGCCAAGCAGCTTGGCGTTGTTGCCATTAAACGACGCATCGTTAGCTCGGAGGATAGATGACCGACTACATGAGTAGCTTATGGACGGCGTGGGGCCACTCCGTTTTGCAGGCGATCCCCAAAATTATCCAGGCTGTGCTGGTACTCGGCCTCGTCCTGCTGGTTGACGGACGGCTGCAACAGGCCGTCGAACGCTTGGTTGGACGGCGCGGGCAACGTGAGGTCGCGCGCCTGTTGGGTCGCTTAACACGCATCGGCGTTATGCTGCTCGGCGTACTGATTATCCTCGGTATCTTCAAACAAACCGAAATCGTTGCCTCCTTCGTGACCTCGCTGGGCATCGCCGGGTTAATCCTCGCCTTTGCGTTGCAGGATATTACAAAAAACTTTGCAGCAGGCGTCCTGCTGCTGATCCAGCGACCGTTCGGGCTAGATGATCATATCAAGGTCGGTGATTTCGATGGGATTGTGACCGATATCTCCTTGCGCGCCACCGCGCTCCGGACCGAAGATGGCCATGAAGTCTTGATCCCGAATGCCAATGTTTATAGCGGCTCGATCACCAACCTGACGCACTACCCACTTCGCCGGGTCACCGTCGACTTCCCCATCGCAAACACGCTTGATCCGCGCACGGCTCTCCCCCACCTGCGCGCTGCCTTACAGCACGCGCTGGAGGCCAAAAAGCTCATTCCCAAGGAACATCCCCCGACCATCGCGATGACTGCCTTTAACAAAGAGGAGTACAGCTGCCGGGTCGCCTTCTGGATGCAGGCAGACGCGAATGAAACTGCCATAACCTCATTCATCACCCTTCAACTGCACACTGCACTTGAGCAGCTCAAACCGGCTGCAGTACCAGCCTCGAAAGCGTAAGCTCGCGGGCCGCGCTGCACTTGCGGCTCAGCCGAAGCCGGGCTACACTACGGCGAAACGTGCGGCAGATAGAGGAATAATCAGCCATGCCTCCTATGAACAAGCTCCAGTATATCTGGATGAACGGCGAACTCGTCCACTGGGATGATGCCCAGATTCACGTCTTATCGCATGTCGTGCATTACGGCTCAAGCGTCTTTGAAGGTATTCGCTGTTATGCGACTGCCAATGGCCCGGCGATCTTTCGCCTGAGTGACCATATCCGCCGCCTGTTCGATTCGGCCAAAATCTACCGCATGCCGTTGCCCTTTAGCCCGGCCGAGATCAAAGCGGCCTGCAAGCAGATCATCACAGCCAACAAACTTGACTCCGGCTATCTGCGCCCGATCGCCTATCGTTCGTATGGCGAACTGGGTGTCGATCCGCGGGGCTGCCCGGTCGAGGTTGCCATCGCGGCGATGGATTGGGGCAAGTACCTGGGTGACGCGGCTATTGACCAAGGCATCGACGTGTGCGTTTCTTCCTGGACGCGCATTGCACCCAACACCTTGCCAGCGATGGCCAAAGCCGCTGCCAACTACATGAACTCGCAGCTCATCAAGCTTGAGGCCATTCAGCACGGCTATAGCGAGGGCATCGCGCTCGATACAGAAGGCTACGTTAGCGAAGGTTCGGGTGAAAACATCTTCCTGGTGCGCGACGGACGCTTAATGACGCCCCCACTAAGCGCGTCGGTGTTGCCCGGCATCACCCGCGACACGGTACTTACGCTGGCACGTGAGCAAGGACTAGAGGTGCGCGAGGAGCGCATTCCTCGTGAGGCTTTATATATCGCCGACGAACTCTTCTTTACCGGTACTGCCGCCGAGATCACGCCGATTCGCGCGGTCGATCAGATTACGGTCGGCGAAGGACGGCGTGGCCCGGTCACCGCTACGCTCCAGTCGGCCTTCTTCGGCCTGATCACCGGTGAAACACCTGACAAGTGGGGCTACTTCGAGCCGGTTAACGATAAGTAAGCAGCGAACGGTAGAGCGCTTCAACCTGTGCCACCACCACCGGTGCACGGAAGCTCTCGTGTGCCAACTGCCGTGCCCCGCTACGCAGTTGCTCACGGCGCTCCGGTGCGGCTAACAAGGCCTGCAACTCACGGCGCATAGCCGCCACACTGTGGACCAGCACGCCGCTGCGGCCATCAACCACGACATCGGCGGTTCCTCCGGTATCTAGCGCCAGCAAACAGGCACCCGCGGCACTGGCTTCCAATAATACGCGGCTAAGCGGCTCGCCCCAAGCCGAAGGAAATAGCTGTACGGTCGCCCGCGCCATTAGCTGCAACACAGCATCATGCTCCGTCCAGCCCGGCAAGACGTGGAAACGCACCCCGGCCTTGGCCAAAGCAACTTCTAGCTCGGAGCGTAGACCACCATCGCCGGCGATTAGGAGCAGCGGTGCGTCAGGTAGATCGCGCATAATCGACGGCAAGAGATGCGCGCCTTTGTTGCGCTCAAGCTTGCCAACAAACAATACGAAGGGCTCAAGTGGCAGCTCGGCGGGCGTTTGTGCAACCGTTGTCTTGATCGCCAGTAAGTCAACCAGGTTCGGAATAACATGAACAGACGCGACCGGTAAACTCTCCCTCAGCCGCCGGGCAATATAGTGGCTGACTGCGACTACCGCGTTGGCCTGGGCCAGCAGTTGACCGCGCCGCCGTACATGATGCAGCATATATGGCACGGCCGGCAGCGCGAGCACACCTCGCAAGGCGCCCTCGCGCACCGGCAGGTCGGTCACCAGCGAGGCTACAGTATTCCGTGGATAGGGCATGCAGTCGCCATGCAGCCCGGTCGCGAAATAGTCCCAAGGCCAGTGATCACGCACGGTTACCACGCTCGGCACGCCGGCTAACTGGCCGGCGAGCACCGCCGCCGGACCGGTCTGCGCGTGCTGGCCATGGATAATCGTTCGTCCTTCAAAGCCCGACTGCGTAGCGGCCTCGGCGATCACGCGGGCTAAGTGGGGCCATAGCCGTTCATAGCGCCAGTAATTTTGCACGAACGGCAGCTGCGGCGCGTAGTAGCCCACCTCGAGTACCGGCAGCCCCGCGACGGTACGCTCTTGCACGCCCGTTGCACCACGGCGCGGCAGGATCACGGTCACCCGGTACCCCCGTTCTCGTAGCGCCTGGCACAATGCCAGCGTACTCCACGCTGCACCCCCAACCTTGCCCGGTGGAAATACGTCGGTCGGGATTACAACATGCAACGGAGGTTGAGAAACAGTCATACTAAAGGCGTTTGCCCTTTCGCCGCATCCACCATCTCCTCAAGCACTCTCTCCAACGCCCGACAGTGCGCTTGCCACGAAAAATGTGCGACAACGCGCTCACGCGCCCTTTGCCCCATCGCCGCCCGGTCTGGACTTGTGACGACGCGCATAATAGCTGCTGCGAGGTCGGCAATATTGCCCTCCTGAAATAGTGCCCCTTCTTGTCCTTCGCGGATTACGTTGTCGAGTGGTGGAATATGGGCCGTCACGACGGGCAAGCCCATTGCCATGTATTCATAGATTTTGAGCGGCGACCAGAAAAAGCCCGCCCCCCGTAGCGCCAGATGGGGGGCCGTGTTAAAGGGTGCGACACCGAGCTGGGCCAACGCCAAATAGCGTGGCACGTCACTATGCGGCAGGATCCCCAGGAAGGTGACGTGGCTACTCCAACGGCTGCTCGCAGCTTCAGCGGCTGCTCGTTCAGGACCGTCGCCGATCAACAGAAAGTGCAGGGAGCTGCCGGTATCTAGCAACTCCACCGCTGCCTGAACAAAATCGCGCACGCCATGCCATGCGCGAAAGCTTCCCAGAAAAACCACAACCGATCGCTCCGCCGGAATGCCAAGGGTATGCCGTAGCTGGTCGTTCACCGCCCCGACGGGTGGCCGGAAAGCCTCAATGTTCGCACCCCACGGCAGCTCCACGATCTTGTGACGGTCGATCAGGGGCGGGACAGTTGTCTGGAGAGGCGTAACGATTCTCGCCGCGAGCTCGCACTGCCGTATTGCCCAGTGGCGGAGCGGGCCGCCCAGCAGATCATCAAGCCGGCGCTTGGGCACAACCGGCGGATCGATCATTAAGGCGTTGACTTCGAGCAAGACTGGCAGCCCGGCACGTGACGCCGCCAGCACACCGGCTCCCGCCAGGTTGTAATACCGTTCAATTAACGCGTGGGGTTGGAGCTTACGGATGAGCCGCGCAATTTGCGGGTACATAGCAAGCCCAAGTACCTTGGGCAGATCGAGGTAATGCATGTGAATGCCGTCGAGCAACTCGTCGACGGGCTGGAGCACCGTCCGCCACCGGCGTTGCGGATGGAGTGCGACGACATGGACCTCATGGCCAAGTTGGTACAGCCCACGTGCTACTTCGAGCGTATGCGTTGAACCACCATACGAACCGGGCACAGCGATCCCCGCCGCCACATACAGCAATCTCACAGATGCTCGTAGCGGTCCAACTCCAGGGTAATCATTACTGTGCCAGGAGCGATGGTATGCACCAGCGTAGCCGCGCGCTGCAGCTCCTCATCCTCTGCCCCGACGAGCAGCGTGGTGTTGCCGCGGCGTAAGAAGCCACCGGTGCTGGCCAGACGGGTCACCCGTAGGCCCTGCTCTACTAAATGATCCACCGTGCGATCGGCCTTGGCGTCCTCAACCACAAATAACCCTAATTTCATTGGTCAATCCTTCCTGCTATAGTGCGCCCGGAGTAGGTTTGCTCCCGACCCCGCGCACAGCATCCGGTCGGATCGCCTGGTCACGAGTGGTGGGTATCATAGCGATTATACGGGGGAGTCTGAGGGAGCGCAAACGGCTTGCCCAACGTTTGAAAACCGGGTATACTGACCGGCGGGCCGGTAGCTCAGTGGTAGAGCAACACCCTTTTAAGGTGATGGTCGTGGGTTCAAGCCCCACCCGGCTCACCAAGTCCTCCATCATGCAGCTGAGGCCAGCAAGCGAGATCGTCCACCAGCCGTTCCCTCGGCACACCTAATCATCACCGCCCTAGTCTAGGACCCCTTTGGTCTATACCAAGAGCTTTATCGCCGCGATAACCGTGAAAATGAGTGCGAGCGATTCGAAGAGTTGCTGATTGATGTACGGGATCAGGGCGCGGCCACCGATAGCGCCGATGATCGCTAAGGGGAACAGCCAAAGATCGACTGCCAGCGAGGTTGGGCTGATCAGGCCGAGTTGCAGGCTGAACGGCACCTTGAAAAGATTCAGCAGCAGAAAGTACCACGCACCGGTGCCGATGAATTCCATCTTGGGCAGGCGCATCGCGAGCAGATACAGAATCATGATCGGTCCCGCCGCGTTGGCGACCATCGTGGTAAAGCCGGCGAGGATGCCTACCGTCGCGACAAACGGGAGGCTGGTGGGCACGTCAGTGTCGGCCGTAGCGCTTGCGGCTTGCGCCCTGCGCATCCGCCACCATTGTAGGACGACCAGTACGAGTAAGATCACGCCGACCAACGTCGCGACCTGCCGGTCATTGATGCGGCCGATCGCAAAGTAGCCGACAATGATGCCGGCTGCGGCCCATGGAAACAGGGGCCATAGATACGGCCACACCGCATGTCGTCGATAGGCGGTGACTGCCACAAGATCCGCCGCGATCAAGACCGGTAGCACAGCACCAACCGATTCACGCGTCGGCAACACCAGAGCAAAGAGCGCCACCGCAAAGATCCCTATGCCGGAAATGCCGGTCTTCGACAGCCCAATCAACAACGCGCCCACGATGAGCACGGCCCACGGCCCAATCCCGAGGTGTAGTTGCACGTCTCCTCCTTCTGTTGTCAGGGATCAGCACTATAGCACTGCAGTTTGGAACCATTCTGTCACCATTAGCCCACCGCATTCAAACCATGGTTAAAAATCGCTTGCCCTGCTTTTACCAATGGTGGCTAGCATCTTCACGCCTAGACCGCTCACTTCGTATTGATGTGCTCTCACGCATTCACACTCTATCGACTTCTCCACTTGGAACGTAGCCACGACCAGCCCTATAACCCACTCCACGTATGCTTGTACCTAATGAGATTGATAGCAGACTACGGACGAGGAGGTCAGGACGATGGCTAATGCAACGTTTGAGCACCGCACGCCCTATATGTATAACACCAGCGATGGGCACCGCAATGAATGGGAGCAGATCGCGACGCAATTAGTCAGAGGAGCTATGTGCCTGGATATCCGCGACCAGCTCGCTGCTGCCGCACCCCATGATTGGGAAACCGGGACGACCTTGCTCGACAGCGACGAACCGCAGATGCAACAGCTTGGTGTTCTGTATGTGCTTGGAGCCTTGGCGAGTACCCCAAATAATACCCGGGCGCTAGCGCAACAGGCGCTTGGCGAACTCAAACCCTATGTGCTGGTTGGCACCGCGTAGCTGATAAACACTCTCCTATAAAACAGCTCTCGGCAGTGTCGCCGAGAGCCGTTTTGCCTGTACTCAGCACACTATTGCAAGGGTGAATATCCTGTTGGCTGCATGATAATGCTCTGGACCCGCTCGGTCAGCGACCCATCCTTCTCCGACTCCGCTTTGGCGGCCTGCCATTCTGGGTCGGACTGAAAAGCATCCCATCTGCGTTGCCGTTCCCCAAGGTCGGCCCACGCCAGGATATAGGTGAGCGTGTTCGAGTTCGGCCCAATATAGGTCGTCCAGAAGCCAACCGGTGTAATGCCATGCTTTTCGAAGAGCCGCACGGTTGCATTCGTAAAACGTGCGTTGAGCGCAGGCAACTTACCCGGCGTAGCATCATAGATTCGCAACTCGTAGATCATGAGACCTCTTTCATAGTTCAGTAGCGATCTTTCCACAACATACCCCATGGAGCCATGCCCCGTCAAATGTACAAGCAAGTTGCTGCACATCACCTGTCATAGGTAGAATGGATGGCACATAGCGACGAGGGAAAGAAGTACCAACCATGGCCTATATTGACGAGCTAGAAGCGACCTTTCAGTCCCGCTCCGACATCAAAAACTATCGTATTAATCTGAGCGAACGTCGGGGCATTGGTGTTGGCATCCGCGATAACGATGTAGGCAGTGTGTACAGTCCCTTTTCCGCCAGCGAAACAACCGGTGGTGGTTTCTTGATCGAATGGCAGGATGGTCGCTTGAGCCGTGGCAACCTTGATGGCAATAGCCTGCTGGCCATTGATCAGTTGCTAGCAGATGTTAAAGCTGCGGCCTATGACGACCCCGATGCTGCTCAGTTCCTCGGCCCACAGAGTTATCACGATGTTCCACGCTGGAGTCCCGATGTGCCCGCCCTGTTCACGGAACGAACCGCCTATCTGTTCGAGGTCCTCCAGGAGTTGCAGGCACTCGCGACCCACTTTAAGGTCGAAACGCTCAGTGGCGGCGTCGGAGCCGGACTGGGCGAAAGCTGGCTACGCACATCGCAAGGACTACAAACGCATGATCACACCACGTCCTGCTCCTTTTCGGCCACCTTCGACGGCATTCTCGGCGACGGCGATCAATGGCGTACCGTTATTGATCCAGCCTATATCACTAGGCAGATCGAACGGCTGGGTCGCACGGTCGAGCATCTCCGGCGCGATGTTTCTACGCCCACGAGCACCACGCCGACCATTATCCTGCATCCCGATGTAGCTAGCAGCTTGTTCGGCTATTTTGTCTGGGGCAATATGGGCGGTGCCGGCATCTATCATGAGCAATCGGCCTTCAGCAGCGCCGACTTTGCGGCGCAGCGTGAAGTCTTGCGCTCTGACCTCACACTCCACGTCGATCCATGGCAAGCCCTCAGCCCCGACTCCTTCGCTTGGACCGGTGAGGGACTGCCCAGTGCCCCCACAACCTATATCCAAGATGGCCGTCTGGTCCAACCGGTCCTCGATCTCAAATATGCCCGGCGCCTCAACCTGGCACCGACGACACCGCCAAGCGGTGCCCGTAGCATTAGTTTAACCGGTCGCGACGCTACCACCGAAACGGCACTGATCCCCACGATCCGCGATGGCCTGCTTGTCTTGCGCGTGCTCGGCTTGCATACTCAGGACCGGTCCAGCGGCAACTACTCCCTGGCCACACCGCAGGCCCTCTTGATCCGCGACGGCGAGATTGCCGGACACGTGCGGGCTACCTTCAGCGGCAACTTCTTCGACCACATGCGTGCAAACGACCTGCAACTGGTCACCTTCGCAGATCAGCCCAGCCCCGGCTTCGCCTTCAACGGTCACGTTGCTTGGACATAGACGAGGAGCGAGGAACGAGGGATGAGGAGGCCCACAATGTGCTATTGGTAATAAAAAATAGCTATTGAGGTCAGAATTATGGAGTTTAAGGTCGTTACCGGCAATGCCGTCGATGTAGCCGCTGCCGTCGTCATTCTTCCCGTCTTTCTTGATGGGACACTACCGAAGATCGTTGATGGCATCATTGAGCCGGCCGAGTTTCGCGCACTCATGCGCAAAACCCTATTGCTACGGCTGCCAGAAAGCAAAGGCGGTACGCGCTGGGCACTCCTCGTTGGCCTTGGGACACCCACCCGTTTTACTTCGGAACGCCTACGCCGGGCCATTGGTGAGGCAGTCTTAGGGGTACGTAAGCATAATCTCCGTAGTCTTGTAGTCGAAGTGCCGAAGGTCGCCGGCGTCAACGCCGCCGAGCTAGCGCGTGCAACCGCCGACGCGGTGTTGCTGGCGAACTATAGCTTCCAGGAGTTTCGCGGCAAGGGCACGAGCACCGATGATACCGACTACTTCTCACTTGAAACTGCGACCGTTGTCGTTGCCGATGATACTAGCGCGAGCGCCGCTCGTTTAGCCGAAACGGTGTATGGCGGTGTCAAGCTGGCGCGCGACTTGGGCAACGAGCCACCTGCGACCTGCACACCGACGCGCTTAGCGCAGGCAGCTGCCGAGATTGCCAAGCGCGGTGGCATGCAACTGACTGTGCTTGACCGCGAAGGCATGCGCAAAAATGGGATGGGCGCGATCCTGGGCGTGGCGCAGGCCGCGCACGAGGAGCCGAAGGTCGTGGTCCTGGAGTACGGCAAGAAAGGCAGGGGGCCGACCGTTGCACTGGTCGGCAAAGGGATTACCTTTGATTCAGGTGGTATCTCGATCAAGCCCGCCGAGCACATGGATTTGATGAAGATGGACATGATGGGCGGCGCTGCCGTGCTGGGTACCATGAGTGCGCTGGCCGACCTCAAGCCGACCAACCTCCATGTGATCGGCATCGTCGGCGCGACCGAGAACCTGCCCGGCGGCCATGCTTTCAAGCCCGGCGATATCCTCACAGCGATG
>JBBRHB010000130.1:0-10195 GCA_038223355.1 Chloroflexales bacterium | reverse complement strand
GATTTTGAGCATAGTCCCTTTTTTGTTAATACTACGTTGCGCGACTGGGAGGCCGGAGCAACGCCGCGGCGTGCTGGTGTGAGTTCGTTCGGTATGGGTGGGACGAATGCACACGTGGTCCTTGAAGAAGCACCGAGCCGTTCTGCGTCGGGGGTGAGTCGTCCCTGGCAGCTGCTGTGCTTATCTGCCAAAACCCCCAGTGCGCTGGAAACGGCGACGACCGCCTTGGCCGATCATTTAGACAGCCATTTCGATCTCAACTTGGCGGATGCCGCCCATACGCTCCTGGTCGGACGGCGCGGCTTTAACGAACGCCGCATCGCGGTTTGTCGTGACGTAGCCGACGCTGTTGATGTGCTCCATTCGCGCGACCCCCAGCGCTTGTTGTCCGGCGTGGTCAAGTCGGAAGCGCAGGGCGTCGTGTATTTATTTCCGGGTCAGGGTTCGCAATACGTTAATATGGGTCGGGATCTGTACGAGGAGGAGCAACGTTTCCGCACCGTGATCGACCAGTGCGCGACGTTGTTGCACCCCCATCTGGGCCTAGACCTGCGCAGCGTGCTGTACCCGCCGAAGGACAGCGCGGAGCCGATTGAGCGCCTGGACCAAACCGCACTAGCCCAACCAGCATTATTTGTGATCGAGTATGCGCTTGCGCAATTCTGGCAAGGCTGGGGTATCACAGCGCAGGCCATGATCGGCCATAGTATCGGCGAGTATGTGGCGGCCTGTTTGGCCGGGGTCTTCAGCTTGGCAGATGCCCTGACACTCGTAGCAGCGCGCGGACGGCTGATGCAAAGCCTTCCAACCGGTGCGATGTTGGCTGTGGGACTTGCCGAAGACGACCTACAGCCCTGGCTGACGTCGGAGGTTGCATTGGCTGCGGTGAACGCGCCGCGCATGTGTGTCGTCTCCGGACCAATTGCAGCGATTACGGCGCTGGAAGCCCAGCTGCGCGACCGGGAGGTTATGACGCGCCCACTCCATACATCGCATGCCTTTCATTCGGCCATGATGGAACCAATGCTGACGGATTTCACGGCCTTGGTGCGGCGTGTGCCGTTGCACCCACCACAACAGCCGTATGTTTCGAATGTTACTGGCAGTTGGATCACCGCAGCCGAAGCGACCGATCCGCGCTATTGGGCGCAGCATGTACGTCAAACAGTACGCTTTGCTGATGGACTCCAAACACTGTTACAGGGACAACCGGCCATCCTGCTGGAGGTCGGACCAGGCCAGACCTTGAGCACATTTGCACGTCAAGAAGCTATGCGCAGCCCCCAGCAACTGGCGCTCCCATCGCTCCGCCATCCCCAGGAACACCAAGCCGATTCCGCCTTTCTGTTGAACACTTTGGGAAAAATGTGGCTGGCCGGCGTCACGCTTGATGCCAGGAGTTTGTACGATGCTGAGCAGCGCCACCGCGTGCCCTTGCCAACCTATCCGTTCGAGCGTCAGCGTTTTTGGGTCGAACCATTGCGGCTAGCAGCCCCGGCCTCGAACGGAGCACACGGGCCTACCAAGCGTCCCATAGCGGACTGGTTTTACCAGCCGTTCTGGAAGCCAACTCCGCCAACGAGCAGCTCATCCCGCGGCGACAGTGCATCGGACGCCGTCTGGTTGCTCTTCATGGACCAACGAGCGCTGGGCGAGCAACTCGCGCAACGCTTGCTCCAAGACGATCAACGGGTGCTCAGGGTCGAGGCAGGTGCCACGTTTGCCCGGCTTGCGGCGGATCACTACCAGATCAACCCCCAGCAAGCGGAGGATTACCAATCGTTGTTCGCGGACCTCCGACAACGTGATCAGGTGCCCCAGGTGATCGTCCACTTAGGGAACGTTACGGCAGAGCCGGAGGTTGATCAGCCACACGCCTTGAGCTTTTATGATTTAGTATTTCTGGCCCAAGCGCTGGCGGCCCAGTTGCCGACGACAGCCACCCAACTGCATGTCGTATCCAACAACGTTCAACCGGTCAACGGCACCGAAATGCTTGATCCAGATAAGGCAACTCTGCTTGGTGTGTGCAAGGTGCTTCCGCAGGAATACCGCAATATCAGCTGTCGTAGCATCGATCTAGAGCGACCGGCAGCAACGGGCTGGACGGCTCGTACGATTGAACAATTGCTGTCCGAGCTTACGCTCCCGTCGGGAGCACCGCAGGTCGCCTTTCGCAACGGGCGGCGTTGGATCCCAGCGTATGAAGCAGTTCAACTGCTCCCGACCGACGTAACAGCTGGGCTACGGAACGGTGGTGTGTACCTGATTACCGGCGGTCTGGGCAAGATCGGTCTAGAGATCGCTCAACACCTTGCTCAAACGGTGCAAGCCAAACTGGTGCTGGTTGGACGCACGATGCTGCCCGAGCGCGTGGCCTGGGCCGAGTGGTTGGCGACGCATGATCCAAGTGACGGCGTAAGCCAAATGCTCGGGCAGGTGCAACTGCTTGAGCAACTGAGGTCTGAGGTGTTGCTCATGCGTGCCGATGTCAGCAATGAGCAGCAGATGCAGGCCGTGCTTGTTGCCACCATGACGCGCTTTGGCGAGTTGCATGGGATTATCCATGCAGCGGGTGTGACCGGCCCACGGGCATTTCAACCGCTACAAACGGCGACGTACGAACTCTGCGAGCAGCATTTTGCCGCGAAGCTGTATGGCGTGCGCGTGTTGGATCGCGTCTTTGGGGAGCGCTCTTTAGATTTTTGCTTGCTCGTATCATCCTTGGCGGCGGTGCTAGGTGGGTTAGGCATGGCGGCCTATGCGGCGGCCAACATAGCCATGGATACCTATACCTATCAGCGCAACCGCCAGTCCGGCACGCCTTGGACGACGATCAACTGGGACGCTTGGCACCTCGACGATACAGCAGAGTTGGCCCGTGGACCGGAAGCAACGTCAATGGCGACGGCGATCACACGCGCGGAGGGCATGCAAGCGTTTGATCGCATCCGTGCGGTCAAGCCAATGACACAGATCGTGATTGCGAGCAGTGCACTTGAGCCACGCATCGAGCAATGGCTGCAATTTGACGCACCGGCACTACTAACAGAAGCGGAACCGGTGACGATCAGCGCCCTGTACCCACGACCGATCCTCCAGAATGCGTATGTAGTGCCGCATACTAATCTAGAACAAACTCTGGTGGAGATGTGGCAGCGGGTCCTCAAGATCGACCACGTTGGCATCTATGATAATTTCTTTGAACTCGGCGGTAATTCGTTGACCGGCATTGAGTTGATTGGACAACTGAAAACGCTGCTGGGGGTGCAACTGCCAACCGTCACCTTGTACGAGGGTCCGACCGTGAGTGCGCTCGCCCACTTGATCGAGTCTGATTCACAAGAACCTACGCAGTATGAAGACAGTCGGAGCCGCGGCGAGCGTCGGCGGGAAAAACGTCGCGAACGCAAAGGCTAAACTGGAGATAGGGATTATGTCTGATTCTTTCGATGGATCCGAAATCGCCATCATCGGCATGGTTGGTCGTTTTCCGGGAGCGCCTAACCTCGACCAGTTTTGGACAAATGTGCGTGACGGCGTCGAAGCGATCACCTTTATGAGTGATGAGGAATTGTTGGTGCGCGGCGTGCCGCAAGCCCTGCTCATGGATCCACACTATGTTAAAGCCGTGGCGATGCTGGCCGATATTGAGTATTTTGATGCCGAGTTTTTTGGCATCAATCATCGGGAGGCCGAACTGACCGATCCGCAGCAGCGCATCTTTCTGGAATGCGCCTGGGAAGCACTGGAACACGCTGGCTATAATCCCGCGACCTACCGTGGACCGATCGGCGTCTTCGGCGGTGCCACGTTGAATACCTACTTGCTGTTCAATCTGCTGGCCAATCAGTCGGTCGCCGCCGATGCCGATCCGGTCCAGATCGACATCGGCAACGCGGGCGATTACCTAACGACGCGCGTCTCATATAAGCTGAATCTTAAAGGACCGAGCCATCTGATCCAAAGCGCCTGCTCGACCTCGTTGGTAGCCGTGCATGTTGCCTGCCAGAGTTTGCTGAATGAAGAATGTGATATGGCGCTGGCTGGCGGTGTGGCCATCAATGCACAACAACGGGACGGCTACCGCTTCCTGCCAAGTGGCATTAGCTCGCCGGACGGTCATTGCCGAGCGTTCGATGCCCAAGCCGCCGGCACGATCTTTGGCAGCGGCGTCGGCATCGTTGTGCTTAAACGGCTCGCAGACGCGCTCGCGGACGGCGATTGCATTCATGCTGTGCTACGCGGATCGGCGCTCAACAACGACGGCTCGCTCAAGGTCGGCTATACCGCGCCCAGTGTTGACGGACAGGCGCAGGTGATCAGCGAGGCATTAGGTAACGCGGGCATCGGCGCCGAAACCATCAGTTATATTGAAGCACACGGCACCGGAACACCATTAGGCGATCCGATCGAAGTCCAGGCCCTAACCAAAGCGTTTCGGGCTGACACCGACCAACGCGGCTATTGCGCGCTTGGCTCGGTCAAATCCAATGTGGGTCATCTTGGGATCGCGGCCGGGATTACCAGCTTGCTCAAGACGGTGCTAGCCTTAAAGCATCGCCAGCTCCCGCCGAGCCTGCACTTCGAGCAACCCAATCCCGAGATCAATTTTGCCCACAGTCCATTCTTCGTTAATACACAGTTGATGCCCTGGCCACGCGGCGACCAGCCGCGGCGTGCCGGGGTCAGCTCGTTCGGCATCGGTGGTACAAACGTTCATGTGATCGTGGAAGAGGCACCGGAAAACGCGCCATCCGCGCCTGGCGAGTCCTGGCAATTGCTTTTGTTATCGACCAAATCCGCTAGGAGCCTTGATGCGGCCACTGCACATTTAGCTGACTACCTACGAGCCGAACCCGCGCTCAACCTCGCCGATGTCGCGTATACGCTCCAAGTCGGACGCCAGGCCTTCAGCCATCGCCGTATGCTTGTGTGCCGGGATACGGCCGATGCCCTCGAACTGCTACAGCAGCCGGATAGTGAACGGATGATGAGTGCGACGGTCCTGGTCGATGAGCGCTTGACCGTCTGGCTGTTTCCGGGACAGGGCGCACAATACCTGAACATGGGTCGCGATCTGTACACGAGCGAGCCAGTTTTCCGGGCACAGGTTGACCGCTGTGCCGAATTGCTCCAACCACACCTCCATTTGGATCTACGTGCGGTGCTATATCCGGCGGTGGCGGACGCCGCAACGGCAGACCAACAATTGGAACAGACTGTCCTGACGCAACCGGCGCTGTTTGTGGTGGAGTACGCCCTCGCCCAGCTCTGGCAAAGCTGGGGGGTCGTGCCGCAGGCAATGATCGGCCATAGCATCGGTGAGTATGTAGCGGCTTGTCTTGCCGGCGTGTTTACGCTGGAAGACGCCCTGGAACTGGTCGCAGTACGGGGACAGCTGATGCAAAGCATGCCACCCGGCGCGATGCTGGCCGTTCCCCTTACCGAACAAGCCCTGCAACCGTGGTTGCAAGCGCCCTTATCGCTCGCCGCGATTAATGGACCCGCCCAATGCGTCGTGGCTGGTCCCGACGCCGCGCTCGGTGATCTCGCTGAGCGCTTAGCTGCCGCAGGCGTCACGACCCAGCGGCTGCACACCTCGCATGCTTTTCACTCGGCCATGATGGAGCCGATCATTGCATCGTTTACTGCTCAGTTGCGGCGCATGAAGCTCCAGCCACCGCAATTGCCGTTTATCTCGAATCTTACTGGTACCTGGATTTCCGTCGCCGAGGCGACCGATCCGGCGTATTGGGGCCGGCATCTACGCCAAACCGTACGCTTTGCGGCGGGTGTGCGCGAACTCTTGAGCATGAGCACGAGCGTTTTCCTCGAGGTCGGACCCGGACGCTCCTTGACGAGCCTCGTCCGGCAGCAATGTACCGACGATCCGACGCGCATCATGGTTGGGTCATTACGCCACCCGCAGCAGCAGATCGATGATCGAGCATTCTTGCAGCTCGCTACGGGCAAGCTGTGGTTGGCCGGAGTAACCATGGTTTGGCCGGTAACGCCGGGCAAGCGCAAGCGGGTACCTTTGCCGACGTATCCTTTTGAGCGTCAACGCTATTGGATCGAGCCGCAAACTCGGTCTGGCGACAAGCCCGACCAGCCTGCCACGCCAAGCCACAAAGACGAGCTTGGCGATTGGTTCTATCTTCCTTCGTGGAAACGTACAATGCTGGCCAACCCGCCACAGTTGCGGAGTAGTGCATCCCAACAAACGTGGTTGATTTGGACCGATACGACTGGCGTGGGCGCGGCGCTGGTCCAGCAGTTGGAAGCAGCCCAGCACCATGTTATTCAGGTGCATGCGGGAGCGCAATTCCAGCGGCTCGCCCCGAACCAGTATAGTGTTGATCCACACCGGGCCGCCGATTACCATGCCTTATTCGGCGAGTTAGCGGCGCAGGCGCACATGCCGCAACAGATTGTTCACCTTTGGAACGTGACAGGCACGGATCAGCTACTTGATAACCAAACGGGCTTTGAGCAGCTCCAGCTGCTGAATTTTTATAGCCTGCTGTATCTCGCGCAAGCTTTAGGGCGGCAATCCTCAACGCCGTTACGCTTGAGTGTGATATCAAACAACCTGCAAGAGGTCGTTGATCATGATCCGCTCGCCCCGGCGAAGGCAACCCTGGTGGGACTATGTAAGGTCATTCCCCAGGAATATCCGCAGATCGGTTGTACGAGCATCGACATTGTGATGCCCACCGACGGTATGTTGCAGCCTTTGGTGGCCCAATTGGTCAGCGAAATCATGACTGAGTCGACCGATCGGGTGGTGGCCTATCGTGGCAAATTCCGCTGGGTCCAAAGCTTCGACGCGGTTCATCTCCCGGCCCCATCCGGCCTCCCCGCACGTTTGAAATCGGGCGGCACCTATCTCATCACCGGTGGCTTAGGCAGCGTCGGCCTCACGATTGCCGAGCATCTCGCGCGGACGGCGCAAGCCAATCTCGTGCTGGTCAGTCGTACACCCCTGCCTGAGCGGGCCGACTGGTCGACCTTCATCGCTACACGCTCGACCGATGACGTACTCGCAGCCAAGTTGCGTAAGGTGCAGGAGCTCGAAGCGCTGGGCGTCGACGTCCTCCTGCTCAACGCCGATGTTGCCGATGCAGACTACATGGCGGCGGCTTTTGCCAGCGCCCACACACGCTTCGGTGTCATTGATGGCGTGGTGCATGCCGCGAGCCTGGTTAGCCAATCAACCTTCACGACCATCCAGGAGCTCACGCCGCAACTGTGTGAAGCACAGTTTCGGCCGAAGGTGCATGGTGCCTATATTCTGGCTGAGCTGTGTACTAGCTACCGGCCCGCGTTCTGCTTGCTGGTCTCCTCCCTAACAACGGTGCTAGGGGGCCTGGGAGCAGGTGCGTTCGCGGCCGCGAACGCCTTTATGGACGTTTTTGCCCAGCACGCGAATCAGACAGGGCCGACGGCCTGGATCAGCGTGAACTGGGATACCTGGCAACTCAGCAAGGATGCGGCCGAAGTGGCCTTGCTGGCCGCGATCGCCAACTTACCGATGACACCGGAGGAAGGAGTTGCTGCGCTTGATCGGATACTGACGCTTGAGGCGACCGCGCAGGTCGTCGTTTCCACCGCTTCATTAGAACAGCGGCTGACGCAGTGGGTCAAGCGCACGCCCAGCTTGCCAGCGGAGGCGACCGAAACAGCTGCTGGCGCACGGCATGCCCGTCCCGAGCTACAAACGGCGTACGTGGCACCACGTACCGAATACGAGCGCAACCTAGCCGAGATCTGGCAGCAGGTGTTGGGCGTTGCGCAGGTCGGCGTCCACGACGACTTTTTTGAACTGGGTGGACACTCGTTGCTGATCACCCAACTGCTCAATAAACTGCAGCAAGCCTATCCGGTCACGATCGCCATGCGCAGCTTGTTCGAGCACCCAACGCTTGCTGGCATGGCGCAGGTGGTTGAAACGGCGGTTGGCCAAGCCGATCAGGAGGACGTGCGGCCAATCCGTGAACAGCTGCGCACGGCTGCGCCGATCGACCGCCAGCGCTTGCTCCAAGCATATCTGCATACGCGAGTGGCGCAAGCACTCGCGCGTCCGCCGGAGCAACTGACGCTCGACACGGGACTAACGGCGGATGAGTTGCGGACCCTCACGCCCGACTTGATCTGGAAACTGCAACAAGATCTACGCCTGCAACTCTACCAACATGAGATTCCGCAACTGCATTCGATCCGAGCGATGACCGAGTTTGTGACGCCCGAGCTGGACCGGATCGCTGCCCTAAAACAGGTGAGCTCGACCACGCCAACCGCACTGTATGCTCGGTATGAACCATATGCGACGGACCAGCGCTGGAATGCACGCCGCTTTCACACGCCAGCTACCAAGAACAACTCGATGGTCTTCTTGCATTCTAGTCCACGCTCGGGCTCGACCTTGTTACGGGTGATGCTCGCAGGCCATCCGGCTTTGTTTTCGCCGCCCGAACTCGATATTTTATGGTATGACGGCATGCGTGAGTGGCAGCGCGGGGTGACCGATCCAACCTATGGTCACGGCTTTGCGTGGGCTTCAGAAGGCTTACAATGGACATTCATGCAATTGCTTGGCCGTGATACTGCGGCTACCAAGCGCTTTTTGGACGAACTGGTTGCCCGAGATACACCGATCCAGGCGGTATATGCACAACTCCAAGCGTTGGTCAAGCCGCGTGTATTAGTCGACAAATCGCCGTCCTATAGTTTGAGTCTGAGCACCCTCCAGCACGCCGAAGATTTGTTTGAAGCGCCAAAATATATTCACCTGATTCGGCATCCATATGCCGTGATCGAATCGTTCTTGCGCATCCGATTAGATAAGCTCTTTGGGCCGAGCCTGTATAATGACCCCACGGTCGATCCGTATGTGATTGCCGAAAAGGTGTGGTATAACTGCAACCAGAACATCTACACGTTTTTGCAACAGGTCGATCCGGCGCGGCAACACGTCATCCGTTATGAAGATTTGGTCAAGGATCCCGTCCGGAGCATGACCGTCCTGTGTGATTTCTTGGAAATCCTGTTCGATCCGGCCATCCTTCAGCCCTATAACGATACACACGAACGCATGATCACCGGGATCGGTGACCCCAATATTTTGCACCATACTGCCATCGATGCAACCTTGGGTGGGGCTTGGCAGCAGATTCGTTTGCCGCATGCGCTCAGTGAGCAAACGCTGCATTTGGCTGCCGAGTTCGGGTATACGTTGCCGGGCAACATGCCAGAGCAGTCCAGCCTCGATCCCCTCCAAGGTTTCGGTGAGGTCATACCTGAGCAACTAGCTCAGTTGCTGCAACAGGTAGAGCAATTATCATCCGAGGAAGTCCAAAAGTTACTAGCGGAGATGCAGTAACGACCGTAGAGCTAGGAAGAAACCCGATGAAACGTACGCGGCGGATTGTAACACGTGTTCTCGTTGTCCTGGTCGTGATCCTACTACTCGTAACTGGTGGTGGAATCTGGTTTATCCGTAATCCCTGGCCACAAGTCAGCGGCACCGTCACAATTCCAGGTCTCGCTGCCTCGGCCCAGGTGACGCGCGACAAGTGGGGTGTGCCCCACATCTATGCCCAGAACGAGCACGACCTGTTTCTGGCCCAAGGCTATGTGCATGCTCAGGATCGGCTCTGGCAAATGTACTTCAACCATCTCACTACGCAAGGAATGCTTAGTTCGGTGATCGGCTCATCCGGCCTCGCGACAGATCGCTTTCTGCGGACGATTGGCCTGTATCGAGCAGCTGAGCAGGAGTGGGCGCACGAGGACGCGGATACGCGGGCGATCTTGCAGGCCTATGCCGATGGCGTTAACTTGTTTATCACCACCCATCCCCACAGCTTGCCGATCGAGTTCACCTTGCTGCGCACCCAGCCCGATACGTGGACGCCAATCGACACAATCGCATACGGCAATCTTCTGAGTTGGATTTTGTGCGGAAACTACCGGCTTGAATTACTACGCGCTCGTTTGATCCCCAGGGTTGGCGCGGACGTTACCCAGCAACTCCTCGCACCCTATGGCAGCGATAAACCGATCATTGTGCCGCCCGACGCAGGTGGTTATAGCTGGATGCGGCATGCCGACTTTGAAGGCCTAGATGCGATGGCCAAGCTCCTGGGCGATCCCGGTGCCGCGTGGGGCAGCAACAACTGGGTCGTGTCCG
>JBBRHB010000129.1:0-10199 GCA_038223355.1 Chloroflexales bacterium | reverse complement strand
GGCAGCGATCCGGTGAACACGAACGTTTTACCGGCGAGCGCACCATATGTTGGCACAACCACAGGCGCAGCATTCGAGGTGCGCACACCACCGCCTTGGAGTTTGCTGATCAAGGTACGATTCGGCTCATGGGCAAAGAACTCTGTAATCATAGTTGCGGTATGCGGACCAATCCCAATAATCGCGTTTAAGTCGCTTTCTGTTGCCGCCATGAGGACTTCGATTACATAATAATGTTGAACTAATAGTTCGGCGACGCTCGAGCCCACACTACGAATGCCAAGCCCGGTCAGCAAGCGCTCCAGCGGTCGATCTTTCGCCGCAGCAATGCCGTTGAGGATATTGGCGACCTTCTTTGGCCCGTAGCCTGCAAGCCCCGAAAAGTGCTCCGGCGTCAGCAAATACAAGTCGGCGACATCGGCGATCAAACCCTGTTCCACGAACAGCCGCGCCTGCTCTTCACCGATGCCCACAATATCCATCGCCCCTTTACTTACCCAGTGCTCAACACGCCGCACAAGCTGAGCGGGGCAGCGCACATTTACACAAAAATAATCGGCCTCATCTGGGTCGCGACGAATCGGCTCATCACACGACGGGCACGTCGGGGACATATGCCACGGTTGCTCCGCACCGCTCCGGGCCGCAATGATCGGCCCGACAACCTTGGGAATGACATCGCCGGCCCGCTTGATCGTGACGCGATCACCGATGCGAATATCGCGGCCAACGATATACTCTTCGTTATGCAAAGTCGCACGCGCCACAGTTACGCCACTTATCACCACAGGATCAAGTTCGGCATTAGGATTGATCCGACCCGTTCGCCCCACATTTAAGGTTATCGCCCGCAGGATCGTGGTGGCTTCCCGCGCCGGAAACTTAAAGGCAATCGCCCAGCGTGGATCGTGTGCTACCACGCCGAGCTCAGCTTGTTGGTCAAAGCGGTCGACCTTGATGACAACGCCATCGACTTCATATGCCAGCTCGTTTCTACGGCTCATCCAAGCCGAGCAATATGCAACGACGGCGTCGAAATCATCCAGGCGCCGAATATCGGGGTTAACCGCGAAACCGAGTGCACGTAAGTATTGCAACGTATCCCATTGTGAGCGGAGAGTGACCCCTTTGATTAGACCAACAGCATAAGCAAAAAAACGCAGTGGTCGGCCGGCAGTCACTCGCGGATCGAGCTGGCGCAACGAGCCTGCCGCCGCATTACGCGGATTCGCGAAGACCTTTCCCCCGCTCGCAGCCTGCGTCTCATTCAAGCGCTCGAAGTCAGCTGTCCGCATATAGACTTCGCCACGCACCTCGATCAACGCCGGTACGTCGCTTCCTTCCGTTCCAGGCAGAGCTAATGGTATGCTGCCAACTGTACGTATGTTGGCCGTCACATCCTCACCTATCGTGCCATCGCCCCGCGTCGCAGCCCCTTGTAGCCGCCCGTCACCATAGGTAATAGCCATTGCCAGCCCGTCAATCTTTGGCTCAACCACCAACGCGACTGGCACAGTACCTTCGTCACCGAGCAACTTGCGGACGCGCCCATACCACGCGCGCAACTCATCGACATTAAAAGCGTTTGCCAGCGACAGCATTGGCTCTTGGTGCCGAACCTTGGTAAATGCAGTCGTCGGGGTCGCACCCACCCGCTGCGTAGGGGAGGCTGCGGTCATCAGTTCGGGATGCTCTGCTTCCAGCTCCCGTAGCTCAGTCATCAAGGCATCATACTCAGCGTCGCTGATGAGCGGGTCATCCAGCACATAATAGCGGTGACCATGTTCGTACAGCAAACGCCGGAGTTCATTAAGTCGATCTTGCATACTATGTCCTTACGGTCCCTCCCGGCGTGGTACTAGGCCGTTAGCCAATCAGGACCAGGGGTGGATGGGATCATCACGTTCGTGCCTGTATTATAGAGGCACATCCTCCTTCATTACACAGCCCGTTGCATGGCGAGACGCGACGGGCTGTGTAAGTTTTAAGCCACGAACCATTCTGCACTACCAACACCGCGGGTGCGATGTATGCTATAGGCAATGTTCGCACAAAGTCAGGAGCAAATCTTCGGATGGTTCATTTTACCGCACAAGACTTAAACAATCTATTGGCGACGTACAGCTATTTGGCCGTCTTGGTCTTAGTCGGCATCGAAAGCATTGGCGTGCCAGTTCCAGGCGAAACGATGCTTGTAGCCGCAGCCATTTATGCCGGTACCACGCATAAGCTGAACATCAGTTTCATCATTGCGGCGGCCGCTGTAGGTGCAATTGTGGGTGACAACATTGGGTATTGGATCGGTCATGCCGGCGGATATCGCCTACTACGGCGCTATGGTCGGTACGTTGGTCTGGACGAGCCTAAACTCAAAGTAGGACGGTACTTATTTCAACGGCACGGCAGCAAGGTTGTTTTCTTTGGCCGCTTTATAGCACTGCTCCGGGCGCTCGCAGCTTTTTTGGCGGGTACCAATCATATGCCCTGGCCCGAATTCCTCCTCGCCAATGCTGGTGGTGGCCTTGCGTGGTCGCTTATCTTCGGTCTCGGTGGTTACCTACTTGGCGATAATATCACGCGGCTGGAAGGCCCCCTCCGCTGGATCGCGATCGCATTTGCCGTCATCTTCACGCTTGGGCTGATTCTTTTTGTGCGACGTAACGAGGCGCGCCTCGAAGCCGAGGCCGAAAAGGCCTATCCTGGCCCATTGGATGGCTATCAAGCCACAAGTTGACGTCGCTCGTTGCGTTCTGTACACTGACGCCCGAGAGCTTAATACAATGCAAGACAAGTATCCGGGCTCGTCGCTCGCACCCAACATCATGGTTCATTTTTATCGTGGTGTCATGGACCTTACCACCACCTGGCGCAGTCGGATCGATAACACGACCAACTGGGCGGTCATCTCAAGTGGCTCAATCGCGTCCTTCCTACTTTCTGATCCCGAGCACTCGCAGATTATGGCACTGCTGGGCATGTTTTTGGGCTTCGCCTTTTTATGTATTGAGGCCCGTCGCTTCCGCTTTTACGACCTATGGAGCAATTGGGTGCGGGTCATGGAGATCGAGTACTACGAGCCAATTTTACGCTCGAATAGTGTCATGCCTAGCCAAGAATGGCATCGCCTCCTTGAGAATGACTTGAACGATCCGCATTTCAAAATATCTTGGACGGAGGCCATGGGACGCCGCATTCGCCATAATTATTGGGCTATCTTTGGCTTTCTCCTCCTGACGTGGTGTACGAAACTCCTACTCCATCCTCATGCTGCCACCTGGGGCACCGCCATCCGTACAATGCGTGACCGGGCATCCCTTGGACCCATCACCGGCAACGTCGTGATCTTCCTGGTTTTTATCTTCTATAGCTATCTAATCATGCTTATAATGCTGACGCCGCGGCTGGCCGGCATCACCAGCGAAACATTGAGCCGTAGCGCAATACTCCGCCTTTTGGTCAACCCTACGGCGCGGACAGTTGGCTTTAAACACTACGTCAACGACAACGTTGACCATGGCGCGCAAAGCGCCGGTCATGCACCCGAAGAGGACTAGCACCACGAGGCGTGTCCCATGACCGCGCTCTTGCTGGCGGCGTTGCCCACGCTGTTTTATTGTTGGCTCCTATGGCGGCTGGATTGCTACGAAAAGGAGCCCGTCGGGCTGCTGCTGGCCGCCTTTGGCTGGGGTGCCCTGCCGGCCCTACTATTGGCCGGGGGTGCCGAGCTAGGCATCGGCCTGCTAACGAGAAATGTCTTGGGACCCGATGCGCCGAACCAAATTATCGCCCCCGTGATTGAAGAGCCACTCAAAGCCCTTGCCTTAATCGGCCTGTTCCGCTTCGCGCACCAGGAATTCAACGATGTGATCGACGGGATCATCTATGGTGCTCTGGTCGGCTTTGGTTTCGCCATGAGCGAGAACGTCTTATACTTTTGGAGCAATCCCAACCAGCTTCTGTCGCTCTGGCTTGTACGGTCCGTGCTCTTCGGTTTCAACCACGCCTTTTTTACGAGCATCGTTGGTATTGCCCTAGGCTTGGTACGTCTAGAGCGACGGCGTTGGGTCGGCTATGCTAGCCTACCGCTTGCGCTCGGCCTCGCGATTTTGTTCCATGCCCTGCATAATATGAGCGTAACAAATGGCTTATGGGGCCTCGGTCTAGCCTGGCTGATTGACACCGGCGGTGTTGCAGTGGTCCTGGTGGTAGCTATTCTCGCTCGCCGTGAAGAGCAACGCTGGCTGCTCCACCACTTGCCCGACGAATGCAACGGCTACGTACTGGATCCCGTCGATCTCCAACATGTGCTTAATCCGGCCCTACGGCTACGCGCCGAAATCCGTGCCCTGGTTCATGGTGGCTGGCTGGTCTACCGCCATCAGCGTCGTTTTCATCACCTCGTCACGGAGTTGGCCTTTTTGAAGCATCAGCTTGCCGTGGGTGATCGCGATTGTTGCCAGGATGATGTCGAAAAGTTACGCCGGTTGGTCGCGGCCCAAAGGGCGATGCTGCCTCGACGATAACTCTACTGCATATACGTTTCATGCATGCGATACTATGAGACCAACGAAAGGATCGCCTACTCCATGGGTAATCAGCGCGCAACGGCCACTGCACATGCCAATATTGCTGTGGTCAAGTATTGGGGCGTCGCCGACTCGGCCTTAACCCTGCCCTATAATGAGTCCGTCTCTATGAACCTCGATAACTGTACGACGACCACGACCGTCACCTTCGATACAAGCCTCCCTACCGACGAAGTCGGCATTGCTTGGTTTGGCCGCGAGATGGAGCAGGTCACCGGGCGCGCCTACGAACGGGTCGTCGCGCAGCTTGATCGGGTCCGGGCGAGAGCGGCCATTGGACAACGGGCACGCGTAGAGTCGAGCAACACCTTTCCGGCCGATGCCGGCATCGCCTCCTCCGCCTCAGCGTTTGCGGCCCTAACGACAGCTGCGGTAGCAGCGGCAGGCTTACAGCTTGGGGAGCGCGAATTATCGATTTTAACGCGCCGGTCAGGCTCAGGCTCCGCCTGTCGCTCAATTCCAACAGGTTTTGTTCATTGGCGTAATGATGGAACCGACCAAGGTTCTTATGCCGTGTCGGTCGCAACGCCGAGCGATTGGACCCTGGCAGATGTCGTCGCGATTGTCGATACCGGGCCAAAAAGCGTGGGTTCGGCCGAGAATCACCGCTTGGCGGCCACGAGTCCATATTTCGGGGTGCGGCTACAAGAAGTACCCGCTCGCATCACCGCCTCTTTAGCAGCGATTAGTGAACGCGATCTCTCCGGCTTAGGAACGATCGCGGAGGCGGATGCCGTTTCGTTGCATGTGATCGCGATGACTGCACAGCCGCCAACCTTTTATTGGCGACCTGGGACACTCCGGGTCATGCAAGCAGTCCACGCTTGGCGCAAAGAAGGGCTCATCAGCTATTGGACCATGGATGCAGGGGCCAATGTACATGTATTATGTGCCATGTCCGATGCGCCCGAGGTCGGGCAGCAACTGGAGGCCTTGCCGGAGGTCCAATTCACCATTACGAATGGACCGGGACCAGGAGCATATCTACATGCCGAATGAGCAACAAGCGCCCTACCGCGTAGCAATTTTGACGATCAGTGATCGCAGTTCGGCCGGTGTACGGCCCGATGGTAGTGGACCCACCGCCTGGGCCCTTATTGAGGCCGCCCTTCCTGCGACCCTGATCACCACCGCCATCGTTCCCGATGAAATACCCGCGATCCGGGCCATCTTATCGCTATGGGCCGACGCCTTGACGACCGACCTCATCTTAACCACCGGCGGGACAGGACTTGCGCCACGTGATGTGACACCCGAGGCGACGCGTGAGGTCATTGAGCGTGAGGTGCCAGGCATACCCGAAGCCATGCGGGTTGCCAGCCTCGCCATCACGCCCTTCGGTATGCTCTCGCGCATGGTAGCCGGTACACGTGGTCGAAGCTTGATTATCAACTTGCCCGGCAGCCCGAAAGCTGTCCGCGAAAACTTACAGGTGATTCTGCCTGTGTTGCCCCACGCACTAGACAAGCTGCGTGGTGATCCCGATGATTGTGTTGTCTAGCAGATCTTGATACTTATAGTACCTGCGATGCGTCACGAGCTTGTATGGTTGTGAAATGAAAATCCAATGGTGCGCGTAACGCCTCGCGTTGGAAGGCAACCCGGCTCGTGAGCACGATGCGCACTTGAGGCCAGCGTTGGTGAAAATGGCTCACGACCTCCTCCACCCACTCGCGCCGTTGCTCATCTACGACATCGTCAAGGCTTTCGAGCAGCAGGCAAACGCCGTCTCCGGCCAAACGCCAATGCAGGAACTCTTCCAGCGCACCATGCGCTTGTGCACCTAGCTGGCCAGCTAGGTAGCTGAGGAGTGGCACCTCGTCACGTGGTTCTGCTTCGAGCGCTTCAGCAAAGTCGCGCAGTTCAACGAAGAATGGCAGCAAAAGTGGGCCGGGCCACGCCAGCAGCGGCTCGACCATTTCAACGGTCGCAGCATTCAGTTGTAGCAAAGCTAACCGCTGCGCAAGCCGGCGTAGCACCGCGGCTGCAGCTAAGCCGGTTGGATCGAGGAGAACGACAGCAGGATAATGGCGCAATACATCGGCAATTGTACACGGCAGCAGCAGGCGCTCCCATATTCCACGTATCTCCTGGTGGCGCTCCGGTATCACACGTTCCCCTGCGTCAGTCCCCAACCCAAGCCAAAGCGCAACTTCGCGCGTAGTCAGCAATTCGCCGAGCCACTGTCGTAGTTCAGTGCCGAGTATCACCGTATGAGCGTTGGCCTCCAGCGCTCGTAGCTCGGATACAGTGCAAAATTGCCCATGTACCTGCGTCCACAAGCGGTAGGCGTCGGAGAGATGAGTGCTGGTCAGGAGGTTCAGGCAATCTTCATCTGTCTCACCCATCTTATCTACAAGGGTGCGGAGATATAGCTGCCATGCCGTGTCCACGGCTCCCGCTGGTGCTGGCACTACAGTTCGCAAACCCGCGAAAAGTCGGCCTCCTTCCTCAATAGTTAGGTCGTGCACATGCTTCACCCCATCGTCAACATATTGTCAAAACATAGTTTATCTGCTACGATCAACACGTTCCATAATTTTAGCCCAATTTAAACGCGCGACGAAGTCACACTGGCACCATTAATGAACCAAGTAATGTCGGAGCTTCCTACAGAACACCAGGTCGAGACCGCTGTGACTCTGAATGATCAGCTCAGGACGCTTAGTCAACGCAACGCACAGCTTACCGAGCTTGTGGCCTTAGGCACGGCACTTCAAGGCTGTGATAGCCTGCCGGCACTAGCTGCTAATGTCACGTATACGATCATGCGGCTAACCAGCTGCGGGCGCGTTTTGCTTGCCTTCGTTGATCGTGAACGCCAATGGCTCGTCTCCCCAAACGGCTCGACTTGGGCACGCTTGTCCTTGAGCACTGTTATGACACATTTGGCAGCGACTCCCAAGCTCGGTATCTTGACGCACCATCTCGCTGCCTACCCTGCTCTCCCTACTTTCGGCGACGCCGTAGCCGTGACCATTCCCGACCGGCAAGGTCTGCTAATGGGCTTGATTGCGGTCGATGTTAGTGATCGGCCTGAACCGCTGGACCGGGACCTGGTTCAGTTATTAGAAATTGTGGCAAATCAGTCAGCCATTGCGATTAACAGTATCGCATTGGCTGCCGAACAGCAACAAACGGTCGATCGTTTAACGGCCTTGAACGCGCTTAGTCTAGCAGTCAACACTGCCCAACTAAGTAGTGATCATGTCATTCGAATGACCGTTGGCGGCGCGGTTGGCACGACCGAAGCAACTGGCGGCGGCGTCCTGATTATGGACAAAGGCGAACTCCATACCAACTACGTGCTTGGACTGCCGCAAACCATTGGCCTTGCCGTACAAAGCCTGCTCGACACGATTGAAGGAGATTATGTAGAGCTGCTCCATAACTCCTTACCTTCAGTAGCCTTCGAGGCACACATTCGGCGCTTGATTGTAGTGCCGATGCGCGGTGCGAAGCGCATCGTCGGTTTGCTCTGGCTTGGCTTTGCCCAGCCAACGATTACCCGCACCGAGCGCGAGATGGCCGTTTTGTATGCCAAGATGGCTGGTGCCGTCATCGAGAACTTAAGCTTGCTTGGGGAAGTGCAGGCGGCGGAAGAGCGCAAAGCCGCGATTTTGGCCTCGACACGTGAAGGCATTCTGATGGTTGATCAGGATAGGCGCGTGAGTGTTGTAAACAGTGCCTTCGGCGCTCTGCTAGGCGTCACCACCTCAAGGCTCATCGGACTACGGGTCAGTGACCTGTGCAATGACCCCACCCTGCTAGGAGTTGACTCAGCAACAGCTCAAGCCATCTGCACCGCGCTTGATACAGTTGTAAGCGGGGGCCAAGCACAACTTGAGGGCGAGTTCGTACTAACGCACGCCGTTCTGCTCCATATCCATTGGACGGTAATGTCAGCTCATGCAGACCTGGGTGGTAGTGTTGGTGCGCTCCTGGTGACGCACGATGTCACCGCCGCCCGCCAGATCGAAAAGCTGCGCGCCGATACCTCAAGCATGATCGTTCATGATCTGCGCGCGCCGTTAACGAATTTGATGATTTCTGTGGACCTCCTAACGAAGCAGGTGGTCGGACCGCTAACCAAGGAACAGAGCCGTATCCTACATATCGCTGCTGCCAGTTGCCAGCAGATGCTAGATATGGTCAATGACTTACTGGACATTCGGCGCTTGGAAGCACAGGCTGTCACGCTCCAGCCCCAGATTGCTGGACTGGGACCGATCGTTGATGTCGTCATCGAACGGCTTGAGCGGGTGGCTCAGGGCCAGGAGATCCGCTTCAACAATCAACTCAATGACACTCCGCCGGTTCTGGTTGATGTTGTGCTTGTGCGGCGTATTCTACAAAACTTGCTAGATAATGCCGTGAAGTTCAGTTATGAGGCAGGCGAGATTACGATCAGCAGCCGCGTCCTACCGGCGACGGCGCTGCCTTTTCCCCATAGCCCAGGCGACTGGATGATCGTCGCCGTACACGATCATGGCCCCGGCATACCCGAGGCCTATCGCTCTCAGATCTTTGAACTGTTTGCCCAGGCTCCCGGCGGCCGAGGGCGTGGCAGCGGTCTCGGCCTCGCGTTCTGTAAATTAGCGGTCGAAGCGCATGGTGGTAGGATCTGGGTTGAAAGTGTTGTCCAGACAGGCTCAACCTTCTACTTTACTATGCCGGTGGCAGTGCTCCCGGTCTACACGCGAGGTTGAACGCTCTGCCACCGCTCCTATTGCCCCCTTTATGGAGTACTAGGTCCTACTGGCCCATCACTGCTGGCGGGCGGTGGCACATGGGGCCTGCGTGCGTTTCGTGAGCGCAGACTACGTACTAGTAGCAACACGACGACCAGTGGTAGGAGCAACGGGGCAACCACGATTCCCAGCCAGATCCCAATCTGTGCCAGACCTTGCAATATCCCGCGTAAAGTCGACGAAGCTGCCTGCACCGTCTCGCTTGCATGCCAGGGAATGGGTGTAGCCGTTGGCACAACCGTGGGCGTCGGCGTCGGGCCAATGACCTGCTGTAACTGGACGGTAATCGTCGAGAAAGCCGTACGCTGCGCTAGAAACTGGAGGCGGCCTTTAACTTGGTTGATCTGTCCCTCAAGCTCGGAAAGCTGTGCATTGACTTTGAGCGCCTCCTCAACGTTCTGCGCTTGCGCCAAGAAGGTGCGTACCCGCGCTTGAGTCGCTTCGAGGTTCGTGATCTGGCTTTGCACGTCCACAAATTCCTGCGACACATCTTGGCCGCTGGCCTGCTCGCTTAATACTTTTTTGCTGGCCTCACGCACCCCCTGCATGGCTGCTTCGAAGTGATCAACCGGCACTGCAAAACTAAGCGTGGCGCTGCTGGCCTCGCCCGATTGATCTGCACTTTTGACCTGTAAGATGTAGCCACCATTGGCCGTCGCCACAGTCGTGATGCGGTTGATACTAATCGTTACATTCTCCACCTGTACCGTCAGATCACCGTTCTTGATGATCTTGCGTGTAGCGTCGTTCCCAAAGGTCGCATCCTGTACACCAGTCGTGTTGGCTTTTCCTGGCCCGCTATTACTGGCTTTGTCTGGGCTACCCCCGGCGGCTGCGGTTGCCTGCACTGCGGGCGCAACCA
>JBBRHB010000128.1:0-10219 GCA_038223355.1 Chloroflexales bacterium | reverse complement strand
GAGGCCGGCCATGACGAGGGCGTCGTTGAGGGTGAGTACACGGTCGAGTAAGTAACAGACGGTAAGCGAACGGGCGAGGGTTCAACCCTCGCCCGTTTTGTTGCGAATGGAACTGGTTTTGTAGGGCTTATTCGGCCTGGGCAAAGTGCGGAACGAGCTTTTTGGTAAAAGCTTTGAGATCCTTGGGGCCGCGCGCAGTGAGTAAGTGATCGTCTTCCACAACGGCCTGGTCAACCCACACCGCTCCAGCCCGTTGCAGTTCGTTACGCACTGCGAGGGACGACGTCACGGTGTGTCCTAGGATGGGGCCAGCGAGGGCGAGTAGGCCAGGACCGGACGAAATCGCAGCGATGGGCTTGCCGCTCTTCATAAAGTCGCGAACGAAATCGAGAACTTTATTGTCTTTTTTCAAGGCGTCGAGGGTGCGCGTGCTGCCGGGCATGAATAAGGCGGCGAAGGCTGCGGGACTCACCTCGTCTACCGTGGCGTCGACCGGGATATCGTCGCCGCGGGCCAGCTTGCGTAACGTCGCGAAGGTGCCAAGTTTGTGGGCCACCACATACACTTCGGCTCCCGCATCGCGCAACGCTTTCCAGGGTGCGGTCAATTCGGTGTGCTCGACGCCGTCAGTCGTCAGGATCGCCACGTGCAGACCTTTAAGGGACACCTTTTTGCCAAATCCAAACATTATCTTACTCCTTAGCTACTGCCATGCGAGCAAGCGATATGCCAGAAGACTGCTCGCTCCCCTCCATGCCAGTTATGCTATAATACAAACATCTGTTCTGTCATGATTTCAAATAAATATACCTTATGATTGCATCCTTACGTGGTACATTATTAGTTCAGGCTGCTGACTACATCGTTATTGAGGCCGGGGGGGTCGGCTACCATGTCGCCGTGCCGCGACCCGTTAGTGAACGGCTGGGCGGCGTGGGCGATGAAGTGCGTGTGCTGACGCACATGATTGTGCGCGAAGATGCGATGCTGCTGTTTGGCTTTTCTGATGTGGCCGAGCGGGCCTTTTTTGAGTTACTGCTCAGCGTCACCGGTGTTGGTCCCAAGGTGGCCTTGGCCTTGCTGGGGGCAGTGCCCATTGAGCAGCTCCAGTTGGCGATTGCTAATGAAAATATGGTTCTGTTGGCGCAGGTGCCCGGGATTGGTAAGAAGACAGCCGCCCGGCTGATCCTGGAACTTAAGGCCAAGGTTGGGCAGCTGCCATCAATGCCGGCGATCACCACGACCGGGTCGGCCTTCGGCCGGGTCAATATAGAAGTGCAGGACGTGTTGCAAAGCTTGGGCTATAGTGCGGTCGAGGCCCAGGCTGCCGTGAGTTCACTGCCGGCAGATGCGCCTGCCGACATTGAAGAGCGCTTGCGCGAGGCACTGCGCTACTTCGGCGGGGCCTAAAGGTAGGTCATAGGTACTAGCTGGTACCTATGACTTTTAGGTAGGCAGCAGACCCCTGTTCGCTATTTCCCACGTACGTAGCACTATGGTACACTTGCTCCGAAACGCCCCCAGCGACAAGGAGCTTGCCGTGCAGCTAAAGCCCCGAAAATCAGGAGCAGCATTGAATCTGAAGTCTGCCGATTCATCTTCTGTTAACACGAGCCATACGAACATCACCCATCGCCGTGAAATCCCGGTTGCCGCCGGGCAAACCGTAGTCGTTACACCCCGATTGTCGCCCCTATATAAAACCATTATCTGGTTCTCCTTTATCCTGAATGCCTTACTGCTGATCCTGCTGTTAAGCGGTGCATTTATGGGATTACAGGCGTATCGCCAATACCAGGCGGTAGTCACTGCAATCGGTGACAAGCTCAATAGCAATGGTGCAGTTGGGCAAACGGTCAAAGGAATTACTGCGAACGCGAAGCAAGGTCCAAGTGGTGCTGCTCAGGCAGCAGATCAAGCAGTGTCATTAACACAACAGAAAGTTGGCGTCCTGCAAGGCGCAGTTGAAGGCTTACAGAATGCCACGATCAAAGCTACGATCCCAATCGATCAGCAGGTGCCGGTCGCGCTGCAAGTAGGTGTTGATCAAGATACGACCGTCGTGCTGACGCAGCCAGTTACGATCAAGGCTCCGGCCCATATCGACTTTCCCGGTGGCGGCGGCAACTTGAACACGACCGTCACCTTGAATTTGCCCGTCGGGCTGCCTTTGCCGATCCACCTGAATATGACGATTCCGGTCAAGGACCAAAAGATCCAGGTTAAGTTCGATCAACCGGTCACGATCCCGCTTAAAGACACGGAGTTGGCGGGACCTTTTGCCCAGATCCACGAGCTGCTCAAGCCGCTGAGTGACTTGTTTAAGGCTGCACACTAAGCTATGCGACCACTGGTTCTATGGGATATTGATGGCACCTTAATCAAAGGTGGAGGTGCTTCGAGTGCGGCATTTGTCCAAACGCTGCGTACGGTCTATGCGCTGCCTGAGGATCCGCAACGTATTAGCTACGGTGGCAAGACAGACGGCGAGATTGTGGTCGAAGTGTTAGGGCTGCATGGTATCGATGAAGAGACTGCCGTAGCGCGTTTGCCGCAGTTTGAGCAGCACTACCATGCGCTGCTGGAAGCTGCTACCGCTCGGCTACAGCGTGAGTTGGTTGTACTGCCGGGCGTCCATGCAGCGCTGGAGGCCATTCAACGACGTGGTGGTATCCAAACGTTACTAACGGGCAACTTAGAACCGACGGCCAGAATTAAGCTCAGCGTCGCCGAGCTTGTGCCGGCTTTCCACTGGTCAATTGGCGCGTTCGGCTCGGACGACCGCATTCGTGACCGGCTGGTTGCGGTTGCCCAAACGAAAGCACGGGCAGCGGGACTGCTTTTTGATGCGACGATAGTGATTGGTGATACCCCCCGAGATGTGCAATGCGCGCGGGCGGGGGCCGCGCGGGTCGTGGCCGTGGCAACGGGCAGTTTTGGCTTCGATGAACTCCGGGCGTGCGCGCCGGATGCGTTGTTTCACAATCTCCAGGACACGGATGCTGTGCTACGAGCGGTGTGGGGTGTCTATGATCAACCCACTGCTTGAACGGGCCGTGCAATGTACCAATGAGCAGATCGCACGCCTGCGCGGGCTGCTCCACGAGGTAGGAGCGCGGCTCGAGCCGGCAGCGTCTGATCTGCGCCAGTTGGCACGGACGCTCGATGAAATCCAACTGCGTATCGGGGTCCTTAAGGCGCAAGGACAGCCGAGCGGTGTCTTTGAGCGGCAGGCGAGCCAATTACTCGCACGCCAGCAGAGCTTAACAGAGCTACTGACTGAAGATCGGCGCACGCAGCGTGCACTCGAGCAGCTGGTTCGGCAAACAGAAATGAGCAGTGGCGTCTTGCATGGACAAGATAATGAGCACATCGATCCGTGGCACGAGGCGCTCAAAGCTCAAATTATTCAAGGGCGGGAGGACGAACGACTGCGGCTAGCGCGTGAAGTCCATGATGGACCGGCACAGGTGCTGGCACATGTTGTTCTAGGCTTGGAGCATAGTCTGAGTCTGAGCGAACAGGGACGGCCTGAACGACTGGAATCACATCTGCGCGAGTTGCGTAATTCCACACGGATGGGCTTACAGGAGGTACGACGTTTCATTACCGATCTGCGGCCACCGGCACTCGAAGAGCGTGGTTTGCAGGCGGCACTGGAGGCGATGGCGCAACGTTTTACCGGCGCGGAGGTTATTGCCGTTCATTGTGAAGGCGACACGTTACCACGCCTACTGCCAGAGCATGAGATCGTGTTGTATCGTATCGTGCAGGAAGCGTTGAACAATGCGAGCAAGCATGCGCCACATTCAATGGTGGCGATTAGAAGTGAGGTAAGTGTCCAAGGGGTCACGTTGCTGATCCGGGATAACGGACCAGGCTTTGACCCGCGCACCATCTCGGCGCGCACCAAGGGGCAGCATTGGGGGCTGGCAAGCATGCACGAACGAGCCGATCTGATAGGTGCGCGGCTAAAGATTAGTTCTGCCCCGGGGCAAGGTACGACCGTAGCCGTCGTCGGATGCCAGCCATGACGGAGCGGGTTTAGTAAAAGGTACTAGAGCATGACAGCACAAATCAAGGTATTAATCGTAGATGACCATGCACTCTTTCGGCGTGGTATTCGCTGGACACTAGATGAGGCTTCGGATATCGAAGTCGTTGGTGAGGCGGAAAATGGGACCGAAGCACTGCTAATCACCGAGCGCGCTTTTCCCGATGTGGTGCTGGTAGATATTAATTTGCCAGGGCTGAATGGGCTGGAAGTCGCCCGGGTGATTAAGCGGCGCGAACCACGTATTCGCATCATAGTGTTAAGTGTATACGAGGATGATGAGCAGCTCTTTAACGCGATTAAAGTAGGGGCGGCGGCGTATGCCTCGAAGGCGGTAAGCCCTAACGTACTGCTGAGCATGATTCGTGAGGTAAACACGGGCGCGTATTTGATCAACGAGACGGTAATGAATAAGCCTCATGTCGCCGCCCGTGTGTTGACGCAGTTCCGCGAATTACCACCGGGCGTTGAAGAATCGGGGACGCACCTGTTCGCACCTTTGACCTCGCGTGAGATCGAGATTTTGGACTGCATTGCACGCGGTCTGTCTAACAAAGAGATCGCCAATCAGCTATCGATTAGCGGACAAACGGTCAAAAATCACATTACCTCGATCTTATCGAAGCTTCAGGTGAACGACCGCACCATGGCCGTGATCTTCGCGATCCAAAAGGGCTGGATCAAGATGGGCTATGATGAAGGGGAACGCTCCTCCGGTGTACGAAAGCAACTGGCTGTGCATGAAGGAGTACCGGCCGAGGGCGGGATGTAGCCCCTGAGCACACTCCAGTCTTCCAAGCCGCCATGCTCGAGAGAGCCATGGCGGTTTCTGTTGCCCGGCCCTATGCTACAATGGGCAGCACGGGCGGAGACAGAAGGGGCAAAAGTGCAGCAAAGCGGCGACTTCCAATGGCCTCGACTGGATGTGCTGAATACGGAGAATCCTGTGTGCAAGCTATAGATCTACTACTCATTAATGCGATAGTGGTTACGATGGATGCTGGGGGTACAATCTGGCAGAATGGGGCTGTCGCGATTCGCGACCGCAACATTGTAGCCGTTGGCGATACCCATGAGCTTATGGCGATGTACCACGCCAGCGAAACGGTTGATTGCGGTGGTTGTGCCATTATTCCCGGTCTGATTAATGGCCATTGCCATGTCCCAATGAGCTTGCTCAGGGGACTGGTGGCCGATGTGCAGCTTGATGTATGGCTGCATGGCTATATGTTTCCGGTTGAGTCGCGCTTTGTCGATGAAGAATTTGTGTATATCGGCACGCAGTTGTCCTGCGCGGAGATGTTACGCGGTGGGACGACCTGCTTTGTAGATATGTACTTTTTTGAGGACGAGGTTGCACGGGCCGCCGATGAGGCGGGTATTCGCGCGATCTGTGGGCAGACGGTGATGCGGTTTCCGACGCCGGATGCTGCCAGCTATGACGAAGGGCTTGACCGTGCGCGGGGCTTTATTCACTCCTGGCAGGCGCATGAGCGTATCACGCCAACGATTGCACCCCACGCACCCTATACGTGTACTGACGAAATCTACCGGTCGGCAGTACAGTTGGCGCGGGAGTATGATGTCCCGTTGGTAACCCACCTGGCAGAAACTGGCCTTGAACTCAAGGAGTCTCTGGAAAACGTGCAGCTCTCACCAGTTGGCTATGCCGAACGGGTAGGTGCGTTCGATATTCCAGCGATTGCGGCCCATTGTGTGCATACTGACGAACGCGATTGGGCTATTTTACGTGCACATGGCGTTGGTGCAGTTCCCTGCCCATCATCGAATTTGAAGCTCGCCTCGGGCGTCGCGCCTTATGCCGGCTTGCTCAAGGCCGGCGTCAGTGTGGGACTGGGCACCGATGGTCCCGCCTCCAATGATGACCAGGATATGTGGAACGAGATTCATTTGGCGGCGCTGTTACCGAAGGGCTTGCATAACGACCCGACCTTGATGCCGGCCAAGCAAGCATTCGCTTTGGCGACGTCGAGCGGGGCCAAAGCCATCCACCTGGAGCACTTAATCGGTTCATTAGAGCCGGGCAAGCGTGCTGATATTGCCGTCGTGGCGCTCCACCACTTGCATACGACACCGCAGTACCAATATAACCCAGATGGTATTTATAGTCAGCTGGTCTACGCAGCGCATAATGCCGATGTTCGTCATACCTTGGTTGATGGTCGATTTTTGCTGCGGGACGGTGTGCTGTTAACCCTGGACGAGGTGCAAGTGCGCCGAGATGCCCAGGCGATTGCCGATCGGATCAACGGCTTTTTAAGCGCGCGTGAAGTCAACCTGCTGGATAAAATTGTGGCGATCGGCGGTGTCAAGCAGGATGAAATTTTCGAGGTGCAGGCGAAGGCCAAGCTCGTCGACGAAGCATTGGTGATGGCGATGCTGAACGGATCTGAGGTGCAGATTGACAAGCATAGCGAACGGACGCAATACGACACCTACTTTAGCTTCGTCAATCCCGACCGGGGACGGGTGCGCTACCGTGAAGATCACCGTCACGACCCTGGGGCACGGCTCGATCCTAAGTATACGTTGACCCTGACCGTGCCGGCTGCCGAACGAGATCAGTATCCACATGCGATTCTGCTGTCTCGAGCACGTTATACGGCGCCTGCTGACCGTTCATTGCGCTTCTACCGCGAGTACTTCGCACCCGAACAGATCACTGAGGTGGAGAAGCAGCGGCGGCGCTGGCGTATCACCTACCGGGGTGAGGAGCTTGCGGTCAACCTGGATCGGCTTGTCAGCCAAGCCGAACCTGGCCCGTTTTTAGAGATTAAAGCTCGCACGTGGTCAGAGCGTGACGCAGCGCACAAAGCCAAATTAATCGGTGAGTTGCTGGAACAATGTGGGGTCTTCGACGACCAGCTAATTCGCTATGAGTACGTGGATCTGGCCCGTGTGTGAGACGATGATTACGCTGATCCGGCATGGTGAGACGGCATGGAATCTGGAAGGACGCTGGCAAGGACACGCAGATGTGCCCTTGTCGGATCGGGGGCGCATGCAGGCACGGCTACTAGCCGCCCGGCTTGAGGCTGAAGAGTATCAGGCTGATCACCTGTACACCAGCGATCTCCAGCGCGCCTGGGAAACGGCACTGCTGATCGCGCCGGCGTTGAAGTTGCCGCTTCAGCCCTTACCGGCCATGCGCGAGGTACATATCGGCGCGTGGAGTGGGCTGACGACGCCCGAGCTTACGGAGCGCTTCGGCGATGATTTTTTGTTAGTCGTCCAACAGGGCGGCAAGCGGGGAGAGCATGGCGAGTCCGACCATGAATTTTCCGCGCGCGTTGGTGCGGCGCTGGTGGCACTGGCGGAAAAGCACCGCGGTGAACGGTTGATTGTCGTATCGCATGGCGCGGCGATCCGGGTAGCCGTCGAGTATTTGACGGGTCCGGTGGACTTTCAGCCGGAGCATATTCGTAATACCTCGTTGACCACGTTGGTCTTCGATGGCACAGCCTGGCATGTGCGTACCCTTAATGACCACCATCATTTAGATGACTCAGCGACCGGTGCTAGCACAAGAGGCAGTCTTTGAAGGTACAGCGGGGTGCAAGGTGAGGATTGAGGGCGATGAGGAGGGGCGAACTTCGTACGAGTTCGCCCTTGCTGCTACGGCTTAGTTGGCGCCGCTGGCTTGAGAAGTTATGCCGGGTGTCGTCGAGACGACAAACTCGCCGGTGCGGCTAATAGCGACGTGTTCGGGCCCACAGCCGGCCGGGAGAAGCTTCGTGTTTTGCACGGCGCGCTCAAGGGCGCGCTTGTTCTCGAAACCGAGTGCATCCAGAATCGGATTGGCGACCGAGCGGCCATGCTTTAATGGTGTATACATCTTGGTCCGCATCAGCGCTTCTTTCATTTCTGACTCGTTCGGAATCAAGTATAGGGCGGGCATATTAAAGCCGTTCAATACGCGGAAGATCATATCCAGCGTTTCTTCCGGCATGTACTTCTTGTTAATGTCGACGAGCCGCAAGAACATGGCATGGTGCGCAATTTCATCGGTCGAGACAATCTTGAAGGCACCTGCCGCCCCAATTTGCTTGCCACGCGCACGCTCTTCGGGGGTCGTCTGCTCAGGCAAGCCATAATCGGCGCGGATACGCTTGCGCAACTCGTCATAGTTAAAGTACGTCGCCCGCTCCTGGACCATGGCATAGACCGAAACCCCGAGGGGGGTATCCCAGCCGGGATGATTCTCACCCATGGTCCAGCGGTGCTGACCAACCTTTTCACGGTAGTCGTTGATTTGCTTTTGGGTCCGGACCTTGGAATGGAGCAGCACAAGTTCCCAGGACTCGGCATGCTTAGCCTCTTCCATGCCCCAGACAAGCTGGATATTGCGGCGCGTCCGATCGCCACGCACGATGTTAATGCCCTGCTCAACGTAATCGCCGACGTAATCTTCGATGCCTAGAAAACTCTCTATGAGCGTGATTGTATCTGGGCTCAACAAGTGGCCACGCTCGGCCATCTCTTGTAACGGCAAATCGTCCCAAGGGAACCAATTACGGGTTTTAACTGCTTTGCGGAAGTATTCGATATAAGCATCACGCACTTCCCGGGCAATGGCTTCTTCACGGGCAGCACGGGTCCAGGGACCGGGCAAAAAGTTGGGATGCTCAATCGGCGAAATCTGAGTAGCGGTCATCTAGCTATATGTCCTTATACTGCGACGTGGCAGCAATAGTGGGCTGATGCAAAATAGCATCGCGCCGGGCTTTGATACTGTTGGTCATTCGTTCCATTAACCTATATACGAGAAAAGAGGTGTTAATGGATCACTTATTGCAAAATAGTTAGCGTAGGCTTAACATGTGATCAAGGTACAATAGCGGAAACCATGGACAACGAGCTTTATACAAACGAGCTTCCCGACGACGAAACGCTGTTATTGCTGATCGGCTCTGCCGATGAACTGGCGCTGTCTTCGCTGTATGCCCGCTATGGGCGCTTGTTATATAGCATTGCGCTGCGCATAACCGGTGATGGTCAGGCCACCGAGGAGATTTTGCAGGATGTATTCCACAGTGTGTGGGAGCGTGCCGCACAGTTTCGACCGGCAGCAGGAAGTGTGCAGACCTGGCTAACATCAATTACACGTAATCGCGCGATTGACGAAGTGCGGAGTCGCTGGTACCGCGCCAGCAGCACGTCGTTGTCCCTGGATGCCTTGCCGGAGCTCGGTGCCAAGCTTGAGCGGGGGCTCGAGCAGATGGCGATCCTGCGGGCAGACATCCAATCGGCACTTAGCACCTTGCCAATGCTCCAGCGGCAAGTGATCGAGATGTCATACTTCGGCGGCTTGAGTTCGCAGGAGATCGCGCAGTGGTTCGGTGAGCCCGTCGGCACGATCAAAAGCCGGCTCCGCACTGGTCTGGAAAAACTGCGTGTGGCTGTCAGTAGCTGGCTGGAGTGCGACTGAAGAAGTACGCTTGCACTACAAATGACAAGGTCAAGGGCGATTCATGCTGCCATGAATCGCCCTTTTGCTGTTCGTTATCCTTCGCCGCGGATCGTCGCGCCAAATTCGGTGCTCAAGCGTTGAGCAATGCGTTCGCGGATCTTGTTGACTTCGGTGTCTGATAAGGTCCGGTCCGAAGCGCGGAAGGTCAGGCGGAAGGCGAGGCTACGCTGTCCGGACGGGATCGGTGCGCCGCTGTACTGGTCGAAGAGCAGGATGGACTCAAGCAACGTACCGGCATGCGCCGCAATAACCTGCTGAACACGCGCCGCATCAATCTCAACCGGCGCGATCACTGCTAGGTCCTGGTAAACGGCTGGCTGGTTGTGTAATAGGCGGAAGTGGACGGGCTGGCGTAGGGCGAGCAGGGCATTGAGGTCAAGTTCAGCTGCGCAAACGCGTCCGACCGTGAAGCCAATGCGACTGCGCGCGTCGGGATGAAGTTCGCCACAAATACCGAGTGGCTGGAGCGTCCCGCCCTGATGTACATTAAGTGTGGCCGAGCGACCGGGATGGAATCGGCTGTCTTGTGCGCGGGTCCACTCGACACCTTCGATCCGTAGGCGCGCTAAAAGATTTTCAATAATGCCCTTCAGGTCGAAAAAATCAAGTAGCCCCATGTCAGCGGCGAGCCAGCTCGGCGTGGTGCGATAACCGGCTAGCACGATCGCCAAATG